>JBJKQE010000077.1:0-4988 GCA_046705645.1 Ignavibacteriaceae bacterium
GGGCTTGTCACTGATTTATAATTATTTATTTGGAGGATAAAATGGAAACAAAGTCAAATGCAGCAGAAAGTACGCTTGAAAAAGCAGTGTGGAACTTAGATAAGGCTCATTCTAAATTACAATTTTCAGCAAGACACATGATCATCTCTGAAGTTACCGGGCATTTTAATAATTACGATGTTGATGTAAAAGCAGGAGATGATTTTTTAGACAGCGAGGTTACGGTTACTATTGATTCGAAAAGCATAGATACCGGAATTTCTGATAGAGATAATCATTTAAAAAGTCCTGATTTCTTCGACGTAGAAAATTATCCAAAGATTACTTTTAAAAGTTTAAAAGTTGAAAAAGTGGATGATGAATCCTACAAGCTTTACGGTGATTTTACAATCAGGAATATTTCCAAGCCGATTGTTTTAGATGTTACATACGGCGGTACAATAAAAGATCCCTGGGGCAATACAAGAGCAGGATTTAAAGTAACAGGAAAAATTAATCGTTTTGATTATGATTTAAAATGGAATGCACTTATGGAAACCGGCGGTGCTGTTGTCGGAAAGAATATTAATATTACCTGTGATATTGAATTTACAAAGGCACAATAATTTAAATAGGCGGAATTTAAATGATAAACGAATTATTGCAGAAAAGATTCAGTCCAAAGACCTTTTCTGAAAAGAGAGTTGAACATGAGCAGATAGTTGATTTATTGGAGGCGGCCAGGTGGGCGCCGTCTTCAATGAATGAACAGCCATGGAGATTTCTGATCGCCCCAAAAGATGACCCGGAAACGTTTAACAAACTTTTAAGTTCGTTAAATACAAATAATCAAATTTGGGCAAAAAATGCTTCGGTTCTTATTTTAACTATGGCCAGGATTGACAGTGAGATTACAAAACAAATTAATAAACATGCTTTGTATGACCTTGGTAATTCGGTTGCTCATCTTACTTTTCAGGCAATGACGATGGGAATTTACGTTAGACAAATGGGAGGTTTTGATCCTGAAAAAACAAGGGCTATATTTGGCATAGCGGATAATTTCATTCCTGTTAGTGTCCTGGCAATCGGTTATAAAGGTAATCCCGAATCTCTGCCGGAAGAATTAAAGAAAAGAGAACTTGCCGTTAGACGAAGAAAAGATTTAGGTGAAATCGCCTTTAAAGGTAAATTCGGGAGTTCGTTTTTAAAAGAACAAAACCAGGAAGCTGTAAAAATTTAAACATACGATGAAAAAGGTTATTTATAAATCTTCGGAAAGAGGAAAGACAGAATTAGGCTGGCTGCACAGCCTGCATAGTTTTAGCTTCGGCAGCTACTATAATCCGGACAAAATGGGTTTTGGTTTACTCAGAGTTTTAAACGACGATACTGTTGAACCGGGTGAAGGATTCGGAACTCATCCTCATAATAATATGGAAATAATTTCCATCGCTCTAAGCGGTGCACTGGAACATAAAGATAGTATGGGCAGCGGATCAGTTATTTATAAAGGTGATGTGCAGGTAATGTCTGCCGGTACCGGCGTCACTCATTCGGAATTTAATCACTCTGAAACCAAGCCTGTAAAATTTTTACAGATCTGGATTATTCCTAATGAAAGAGGACTTAAACCTCGTTACGACCAAAAACATTTTGATCTAAAAAATCTGAAGAATGAAATTATAACCGTTGTTTCGGGAGAAAAGTCTGATTCAAAAATGTTTATTCATCAAAATGCGGCAATATCAATCGGAAACATTGAAAAAGGTAAAGAAATAAGTTATAATAATTTTTACAAAGGAAACGGAATTTATTTATTTGTATTGGAAGGAAGCATTAATTTAGACAACGAATATTTAAACGAACGAGACGCTGCGGGAATATATGATACCGATAAATTTAGCTTTAGTGCTTCTTCCAATACTAATTTTATTATAATTGAAGTCCCGCTTAAATAAAATATTTGACTTAATAAAAGCTTATTGATTAATTTTATCAGGAATAAATATTCAATTATAATTATTAAAATTGAGATATTATGGAATTGGAAAAAGAGATAGCGCAAAAACATTTTAGAAACGAATACCACAAAGCTGCCGTAAATATGGTTTATACTTTCGGCTGGGTTATAAACCTGCAGGCTGAAATTTTTAAACCATTTGGAATTACTCTTCAGCAATTTAATATACTTAGAATACTGCGCGGACAACTTCCTAATCCCGCTACTATAAAATTAATTAAAGAAAGAATGCTGGATAAAATGTCCGATGCTTCCAGAATAGTTGAAAAGCTAAGAATTAAAGGTTTAGTTGAGAGAAATATTTGTTCCCACGACAGAAGAAATGTCGATGTGTGTATTACACAAAAAGGACTAGATCTTTTAGCTGAAATTGATAAATTTGATGAAGAAGCTGACAAAAAATTATCAACTTTAAATGAAGAAGAAATTAAACAGCTGAATGATCTGCTTGACAAGTTAAGAGGATGACAAATCCACTCAAATTATTTTTGAAAAAATTATTCTAATTCTTTACTGAGTCCTTTTCCCCTAAATATTCTATAAACCCCTTCGATTAAAAATGCCGCACCGAACATTATTATCAAAACCCAAATATTGTCCGGAGCAGATTCAAGTGTTTTGCCGACTAAAATTATAAGTGCAATTAAACATACAATTATTCCCAGAATAGAAATCCAGGCTTTTGAATTGGTTTTTTTGCGCAGCTTAGCATTTGCAGCATTTACTGCGGCAAATATCAGTAAAAATCCGGCACTTCCCATTGTAGAAATTCCATCAAGATTAAATAAGTTTGCGACCAGAAGAGTTAGAACAGACGTAATAAAAAGTCCTTCAATAGGCCGGTTCCAGATTTTTCTTTCAAGTCTTTCCGGGAGTTCGCCGTCCTTTGCAATAACATAACTTACTCTTGAAGCACCATAAAAAGTAGCATTTATAGCCGAACCGGTCGACAATATTGCGGCTATTGCGATCAATGTAAAACCAAAACTTCTCATAAATGGTTTTGCTGCAACTGCCAGAGCATAATCTTTTGATGCAACAATTTTATCAATAGGTAAATTGCCAACCGTTACGGCAGCAACAAGCATATAAAGAATAATTACAAAAATAACCGCAGAATAATATGCTAATGGAAGTGTCTTTTTAGGATTTTTTACATTACCTGCCGTATTTGCAATAAGTTCGAATCCTTCGTAAGCAAGAAAAATAATCATTCCCCCTGCAATCAATTCTAGAGAACCGCTCCAGTTAGATACTTGTAATCTGGCTGTATCGATTGACTGAAATCCAAGAACAACAAAGAATAATAAAATAGTAAGTTTTAAGCCGACTATATATTCTTCCGACTCACCAACCAATTTAGAACCGACAATATTCAACACGGTAAAAAGAACAATTGAAAAACTGATGAGAATATGCTTCCATATTAATTGATTCGATGTAAAAAAACTTGAGCCGTAACTTCCGAATGCATATGCATAAAGCGACAGCATAACAATATAACTTAACCATAGAAGCACATTCATTCCGCCGGTAAACAAATCACCGCCGAATGCCTGATTTAAGAATTCGACAGTTCCGCCCTGACTTGGATAAGCAACAGATAATTTTGCATAGGAATAAGAAGTAATTAAAGCTACAATACCCGCTATGAAAAAAGCAATAGGTGTTCCGCCATGCGCCATCTTTACTGCTAATCCAAGGACTGCAAATATTCCTCCGCCAACCATTCCGCCAATACCTATAGATACAGCAGACAATAATCCAATGGATTTATCATTATTTGATTTGTTATTCACAGGAGAGCCCATTTAATAGAAATATAATTCAAACGTAAAAAATCTTTTTGTTTATTTCTTAAGATAAGGTATTAAATGATTTTTTAAGTGAGCAAAAACAAATCGATCAAAAGTAATTAATAATTTAGTTGTGTTACGATATAACTTTTTTTCATACCACCCAGAGTGGGATTGCCTGCCGTATTTAGTTAGGTCAAAATAAAAGCTGTATAACCTCCTGAAGCAGGCATGTTTGTTCTTTTATATCACCGAAATTATTTTGGGTAAGAGATAAAAGAACAAATCTTATTAATCATCATCTTTATTTTTTTTATGAACAACCTTTACAAAAGCACTTCTAACAGGCGCAGGCATAACCGAATTCTTTCCTTTTATATCTTTCCATAAAATCTCATTAAACAAATCATCAGGAACTGCATCTTCCCTGCTAAAATTCAGCTTTTCACATAAAGCCGAGCCGTAAGCACTTGCTAGATTAGTCTCATTAATATCTATTAACGGTTTTGTAACATCGTAAGATTCGAAATCCGGTTTATCTGTTATTGAGAATAAAATCGGTGTGGCAGATAAATCATACTGCGTCATAGGGGGAAGACCTAGAATAAGCTCTATTGTTTTAAGTACGCTTGAAGTTGAATACATAGTATGATCAACATAATGCCTCTTAATATAGGGACTGACTACCAGAAGGGTAGAACGGTGTGCGTCAACATGATCGGAGCCGTCCTGCGCATCATCTTCCAAAACAAAAATTATGGAACTCTTCCATATTTTACTGTGAGAAATTGTCTGAACTATTAATCCCAAAGCATAATCATTTTGAGCAACGTATGCCTGAGGAGTTAGCGCACCTTTTCTAGTTCCCATTGTATGATCATTAGGAAGCCTCATTATACTTAATGCGGGGACAGAATTTTCTTTTTCAAGTTTTTCAAAATCTTCTTTCCATTTATCATAACGTACTATATCACTTAAGTCAAGGTCCCATCCCGGATAAGAGTGACATGTATATTCATTTAAATCTTTATCTCTTGCATCGTAAACACCTTCTTTGCCTTTTACTTCTTCTGCAAATTCCCCGTAATCTCTGAGGGTTTTATTATGATTAATTACATCGTTCCAGATATAACCTGAAGAAGGCGCTGCAAGCGGATAGCCGCCTTCAAATCTGTACGGTTCACCGCGCC
>JBJKQE010000078.1:0-17576 GCA_046705645.1 Ignavibacteriaceae bacterium
ACAATTAATAATATTCTTCCTAAATCTCCGTCTTTTGTGGGAGCTTGCTGCGGTTCTACACCAAATCATATTAAAGGAATTAAAAAATTATTAAATGGAAACACTTAAAGTTAAAACACCCGGTAAAATAAATTTTGGATTAAATATTATCGGAAAAAGACCTGACGGTTTTCATAATATCGAAACCATTTTTTATCCTGTTAAGCTTTATGATTTTTTAACCTTTTCCTTAGCAAATACATTTAGATTTACTAGTAATGTAGAAATGCTAAATAAGGAATCAAATAATTCTATAATTAAAGCAAAAAAACTGCTGGAGGACTTTACTAAAAAGAAATTAGATTTTATTGTGCAATTGGAAAAGAATATACCTATTGGTGCGGGAATGGGCGGAGGAAGCTCGGATGGCGCTGCAACACTCTTAGCATTAAACAAAATATTCGGATTAAAACTATCTATGCAGAAAGTTAGGGAATTAGCGTTAAAAATAGGATCGGATGTTCCCTATTTTTTAGATCCAAAACCAGCTTTTGCTATCTCAAGGGGAGAAGTAATTGAAAAAGTAAACTTCAAAATTCCCTATCCTATTTTAATTGTTAAACCGGGAATAAATATTTCAACCAAATGGGCATATCAGAATATTATTCCTCATAAACCGAAATATCATTTATTTAATCTTCCTTTTATCAATTTAAGTAACTTTAATAGGTTTAAAGACCTTGTCACAAACGATTTTGAAGAACCTGTATTTAAAAAATATCCGGTGATACAAAATATTAAATCTTCATTATATTCTCTGGGGGCGTTAATTGCTTTGATGACCGGGAGCGGCTCAACTGTTTTCGGAGTATTTAAAAATATCGAGCGTGCCAAATATGCAGAAGAGATTTTAAGAAATTCTTATTTTACATTTATAAGTAGACCTTAGGATAGAGAAAATAAATCCTATTTAACTTACTGCACTTTCCACTATTTCAACAAAACCTCGTGATGCATTAAGTTTTAACATAGCCCCATAAGGTATTGTTATATTATTTTTAAGATGTCCGTGAGAAAAATTATAAATGATGGGAATATCCAAACTGCCGAAATAGTCACCAATTACTTCCCCGAGTGTAAGTGTCTTTTTAGCCGGGTCAGTTTCGTTACAGTCAACAAAAACTCCTAAAATTACTCCGCTCGGCTGATTTAAAATTTTAGCAAGTCTTAATTGATTTAGCATTCTATCGATTCTATATGGTGCCTCGCTGACATCTTCTAAAAAAAGGATTTTATCCTTCACATTGGGAAAATAAGGCGTACCTAAGAGAGAACTAAGAAGAGCAAGATTTCCGCCGATAATCCTTCCTTTAGTATTGCCATTGTTCAAAGTAAATAGCTTATCTTCAGCAGGAAGTGTTATTTTACCGAAACTCTTTTTGGAAGTAATTAAACTCCAAAACATTTCTTCAGTAAACCCACTTATTTCATTATAAAAATCAACCGCCAGCATCGGTCCGCCGAAAGTGACTAATCCTGTTTTTTGAAAGAAAGACATCTGGAGTGCAGTTATATCACTATAACCGACAAATATTTTAGGATTTGCTCCAATTAATTTATAATCAATTTTATCAAGCAATTTTGGAGAGCCATAACCGCCTCTTACACAAATAACGGCTTTAACTTCTTTTTTCTTAAACATATAATGAAGGTCTTCTAACCTTTCATCATCAGTTCCAGCTAAATATCCGCGAATTTTACCAACGTTTTTACCAACTTCTACTCTATAACCTAATTTTTCTAAATATCTTACACCTAATTCAATTCTTGTAAGATCATCAGGAGATGAAGCTGGAGAAATAATTCCTATTAAGTCACCTTTTAACAATCGTTTTGGTTTAACAATTTTCATAACTTCCCACTTTTTACTGGTAGTTTAATTAAAATTACATTAATTTAATAAATCGAACATTATCTTTCAAATTTTTATATATTATAAATTAAGAAAATACTTAAAAGGATATTGTCAGATGGGATCATCTAATAATTTGAAAAACAATAAGTTAGCCATGCAAAAAAGGGCGCGTAAAATAAAATTATTATTAACTGATAATGATGGAGTTTTAACAGATACCGGGGTTTATTACTCCGAAAGAGGTGAAGAACTTAAAAGATTTTCAATAAGAGACGGAATGGGAGTTGTTCGTCTTAGAGAATTAGCATCAATTGAAACCGGAATAGTAACGGGTGAATTATCAGGAAGCGTAAAAAAACGTGCTGATAAATTAAAGATAAAGGAACTTTACCTTGGCGTCAAATCTAAAGAATTATTATTAGACAAAATTCTAAAAAAACATAATTTAAAACCTGAAAATATCGCTTATATAGGAGATGATGTTAATGATTTACAAATTTTGAAATTAGCTGGTTTTAGTGCGTCCCCTAATGATGCTATGCCTAATGTAAAAAAAGTTGTGGATTATGTCTGCCAAAATAAAGGGGGTTATGGTGCATTTAGAGAATTTGCAGAATTACTTATCTCTTTAAAATCTACTAAATAGATTATTATAAATCTAAAGTTGAACAATTCAATTAAAGGTTCTTATTCTTATTTTCTAATAATGACAGTTACAAAGTACTTTTGTATTCAACAACATTTATATTTATAAATCCATCCCTTAATAAATCTTTATAATAAAAATCTCTTATAAAACTGAAATATATTGCATAATAATTCGTTAAATGTGTGATTTAAGCTTTATATTTAATATTATTTGTATTCTTATTCATTTTTATATTGACAAATGGATTCATTTTTTATATGTTTACAAATAATGAAAAAATCAATGTTACATAATATCAATTCAAAAGAACTTAAGCAGTTATTTTATAAAATACTGCCAAGTAGGTCTCTTCTGCCTCGACGTCCCCGTTTGGGGTAATACATATCATTTTTTAAATAATAACATCAGAAAACAGTTTAATATATTTAAAGGAAATTATATATGATTTCAGTAGGCATTATAGGTGGAAGCGGCTATACCGGTAAAAAGTTAGTTCAATTTTGTAATGTACATTTATTTGTAAATGAATTTAAAATTTATGCACAAAAAACAACCGGACAATTTTTAACTGATTTATTTCCCGACTTAAATGGGCAAATCGTTAATTCTAAAATAGAAAGCGCTGAAAAAATATCTTATGAACATGATATATATTTTATTGCACTGCCCCATGGCGAGGCACTCAAATATGTTCCTGAGTTAATTAATGCGGGTAAAAAGGTAATTGATCTTGGAGGAGATTATAGACTTAACTCAGAAGTTGAATACCAAAAATGGTATGGAATAACACATTCCTCACCTTCATTGTTGAAGGAAAAAATATACGGATTGGCAGATTATTACGGTACGGATTACTCAAATACTAATTTAATTGCCAACCCGGGCTGTTATCCTACTGCGTCGTTACTTGCATTATTGCCTCTTATTGAAGAATATAATGAAAATATTGGTTCAGTTAGTATCTCGGCATATTCCGGAACAAGCGGCGCCGGAAAAACTCCAAAACTTGAATTAATGATGTCTGAAATGGATGGCGATATCTCAGCATACAACGTAAATAATCATAGGCATCAGCCTGAAATAATACAAATGCTGAAACAATTCGGATTTGATTCTCCTTTTTCATTTACCACACATCTTCTGCCGGTTTCAGTCGGAATATACTCTACTGCTTCTATTCACTTAAATAAAAATGTAAATGAGGATGAATTAAAAAGTTATTACAAAAAATTCTATTCCAACTCACCTTTTGTAAGGATGAGAGAAACTCCGCCGCATTTAAATTGGGTAGTCAGTTCCAACTTTTGCGATATAAATATTTCGGTAAAAGATAAGGTTATAATTATTACTTCTGCAATTGATAATCTTATTAAAGGTGCATCAGGTCAAGCCGTTCAGAATATGAATAAGCTTTTAGGTTTTGAAGAAACTCTTGGTCTTGGGCTGAAAGGAGTTAAAGATGCATCAATATATTGAGAAAGGATCAGTAACTGCTCCGAAAGGCTTTAAAGCTGCCGGAATATTTTGCGGCATTAAAAGGAAGAAAAAAGATTTAGCACTTATTTATTCGGACGACCCATGTACAGCGGCAGGTACTTATACATTGAATAAAGTAAAGGCTGCACCGTTATTACTAACACAAAGCGTAGTAAAAAAATCTGATTTTGTTAAAGCAATTTTAATTAATTCTGGTAATGCAAATGCTTGTACCGGAGAAACCGGAGATCTAGACGCCCTTAATATGCAAAAGTGGTGTGCTGATAAATTAGATATCTTTCCTGATGAGGTCTTAATTGCATCAACAGGTGTTATTGGTCAAAAAATGCCTATGGATAAAATTAAAAACGGAATCGATGACATTGTACCGTTAATTTCCGAAAACGGAGGATTAGATGCTGCCGAGGCTATAATGACAACCGACACTAAAATAAAATCATTCGCTCTAAAAATTAAAATTAATTCGGGTGAAGTTAAAATCGGCGGTATTTGTAAAGGCAGTGGAATGATTGCTCCGAATATGGCAACAATGCTCGCTTTTATTTCAACAGATGCGGAAATCGAAAAAACGTTATTGCAAGAGCTTCTCTCAAACGCAGTTCAAATTTCATTCAATAAAATTTCCGTCGACGGCGAAACAAGTACTAATGATATGGCAATTATTTTATCCAACGGTGCATCCGGTGTAAAAATAAAAAAAGGATCGGATGAATATATTTCATTTAAAAAAGCTCTGGAAGATCTATGTAAAGCAATGGCGAAGTCAATTGTTTCAGATGGCGAAGGAGCAACGAAATTAGTTACAATAAATATTAAGAATGCAAAGTCTAAAGAAGATGCTGATATGATTGGAAAGTCAATCGCAAATTCTTCATTAGTTAAAACTGCTATTTATGGATCTGATGCAAATTGGGGAAGAATTTTAAGTGCTGCAGGACAAAGCGGCGCTGATTTTGATCCTTCAAAAGTATCAATTAGTTTTAATGAATTACCTATTCTTCTACCCTCCTATACGTTAGCAGTGGATGAAGAAAAAGCAACCGAAATACTTTCACAGCCCGAATTCTTAATTAATGTTGATTTGAATTCAGGTTATGAAGAAACGACCTGGTGGACATGCGATCTAACGGAAGAATATGTTAGAATTAATGCAGATTACAGAACCTAAATCGGAGGAATTAAAATGAAATTAGCTATAATAAAAATAAGCGGTAAATCAATAAACGAATTCTTAAACACAGATAATTGGATATCTATCCTTAATCATTTTTCAAAAAAATATAATGGAATTGCAATTGTTCACGGCGCTGGGAAAAATATTTCGGAATGGTCCGAAAAATTAGGTCTGGAAAATCATTTTATAAGTGGCCAAAGAGTAACTTCTGCAAAACAAATGGAAGTAGTTGCTGCAATTCAATCCGGAATATTAAACAGTCAAATAAATGCTAAGTTAAATGCAAACGGGTTAGAATCCATCGGCCTATCGGGAATCGACCGGAATATATTTACAGCAGAATATTTTAATAAAGAACTTGGATTTGTCGGCAAACCTATCTTGTCCGGCTCTGTTTCATGGATAAATGATTTATTAAGTACGAAAGTAATTCCGGTTTTCTCAAGTGTCTGCAAAGATGCCGAAGGTAATCTTATGAATGTTAACGCTGATATTTTTACAGAAGCTTTAGCGGTTGCATTAAATGTGGATTCTGTATTTTTTATATCCGATGTTGATGGTGTTAAAATAAACGGGAAAATTATGGAAACTTTAACTGAAGAAGAAATTATTAACGGCATAATCAACGGAGAAATAACGGACGGAATGATCCCTAAGCTGAATAGCTGTATCGAATTATTGAAGAAAGGAATTAATAAAGTTTGGATAGGTTCAAAAATAATTAATTTTTCATCTAACAAAAAAGAAAGAATTAATGGAAACGGAACTTGGATCGTTAATACAGACGAAAGAGAATACGAATTACTCAAGATTGCTTAACACTTATTCCAGGTATCCTGTTGAGTTTTCTTATGGCGACGGACCTTACATTTACGACAAAGCCGGAAAAGAATATATAGACTTTCTTTGCGGAATTGCGGTTACAGGGTTCGGGCACAATCACCAGGAAATAAAAGCGGCTGTGATAAAACAAATAGAAAGCTTCTGGCATGTTTCAAATTTATATACATCGACACCGCAGGAAATCTTAGCTAGAAAGCTGGCGGATCAATCGGGATTGGATTCAGTTTTCTTTTGCAACTCCGGTACCGAAGCAAATGAAGCTGCAATTAAATTTGCAAGGAAATGGGGAAAAGATAAAAATGAAATAATTTCAACTATCGGCAGTTTTCACGGCAGAACCTACGGAAGTCTTTCAGCTACCGGCGAATATAAATACTGGCAGGGCTTTGAACCTTTGGTTCCCGGTTTTATTCATGTTGCCTTCGGTAATATTCAAGCAATTGAAAATGCCGTAACAAATAATACTGTTGCAGTAATAATTGAAACCATTCAAGGAGAAGGCGGTGTTAATATTTCTCCGAAAAATTTTATTAAAGATTTAAGATCTCTTTGCACTGAAAAAAATATTTTAATGATTATTGATGAAGTTCAAACGGGTATGGGTAGAACCGGTAAATTCTTTTCTTTTCAGCATGATGAAATTATTCCTGATATTGTTACCACTGCAAAAGGGATTGCAAATGGGATACCATTAGGAGCTGTTATGTGCAGCAAGGATGTTGCTGAAGAAATTAAGCCCGGCAATCACGGTTCAACTTTCGGCGGTAATCCGATTGCAGTTGCTGCTGCAAATAAGGTTGTCGATTTATTAACCGATGAACAGCTTTTCAAAATTGAACAGCTGGGTAAAACTATAATGGATGCATTACACGGACTAAATATTTCAGAGATTAAAAATGTTAGAGGCAGAGGTTTGATGATTGGAATTGAATTCATTCCCGGATTTTCTGCTAAGGATATTGCTAAGAAATTATTGGAGAAGGGATTTTTGGTAGGAACTTCGGGAGACTCTGTGCTAAGAATTTTGCCTCCTTATATAATCACACAAACAGAAATTATGAAATTTTTACTGGCGTTTAGACGTGTAATTTCCGATATATCCGGAAAAGAATATTAACAACAAAATTTGGTGGTACTATGTCTTCAAAATTAAAAAGGCTCAATCGTATAAAAGAAATTCTTAATAGTAAAAACATACCTTCGCATGAAAGTCTGGTTAAGTTACTTTCCGAAGAAGGTATCCAGGTTACACAAGCCACACTAAGCCGCGATTTTGCAGAGCTCGGAGTTATAAGAACATTTACGGAATATGGCCCGCGTTATATTCTGGATGCTCATGAATCTGGGAAACAGATCGCGAAGCTTA
The DNA here is from genome assembly GCA_046705645.1 of Ignavibacteriaceae bacterium. Lineage (GTDB taxonomy): Bacteria > Bacteroidota > Ignavibacteria > Ignavibacteriales > Ignavibacteriaceae > FEN-1297. Next base: position 7,424 of record JBJKQE010000078.1, read on the forward strand.
TCGGGTTTGAAATATTAAGTGTGGAACACAATGAATCTCTTATTGTAATAAGAACTTTAGCAGGACGGGCTCAAGGTATTGCTCACTTTATCGATAGATTAAATAATCCGGAAATACTTGGAACAATCGGTGGGGATGATACTGTATTGCTAATCCCAAGTTCACAAAAAAGTATTCCCGGCTTAATAGAATTAACAAAAAAAATGATGACCGAACAGATCGGTTAGAACAAATTAATGGTTGAAGGAGATAAGAAAGTGTCTAAAATGAAAATCATCGTTGCATATTCCGGAGGTTTAGATACCTCGGTAATGGTAAAATGGCTAAAAGAAAAATATGATGCGGAAATTATTACTGCTACTGGTTATCTTGGCCAGGTAAAAGAGATTGAAGGTGTAAAAGAAAAGGCAGCAAAAACCGGTGCTTCAAAATCATTTATTTTTGATTTACGCGAAGAGTTCCTTACAAAGTATGCATGGAAAGCTTTAAAAGCCGGAGCTTTGTATGAAGGTTTATATCCTATGGCAACTGCAATAGGAAGACCTCTCCTTGCTAAAATGCTTGTTGATGTAGCAACACAGGAAAATGCTGATGCAGTTGCTCATGGCTGTACTGGAAAAGGAAATGATCAGGTTAGGTTTGAAGTTGGTGTTCAATCACTCGCTCCGCATTTAAAAACAATTGCACCTTTAAGAATGTGGGAATTCAAAAGCCGAGAAGAAGAAATGGATTACGCTATGAAGAAAGGTATTCCTATTAAGGCAACTAAAGATTCTCCTTATTCTATTGATGAAAATTTATGGGGAATTGCTATTGAATGCGGCATATTGGAGGATCCAACTCAAGCACCTCCGGAAGATGCTTATCAGATTACAGTCAATCCGAAATTTGCTCCGGATAATTCGGATGTAATAACAATAGGATTTGAAAAAGGAATTCCCGTTAGTTTAAACTCGATTGAATTAAGTGCAGTGGAACTAGTTTCTCAATTAAGAGATATAGGTGCAGCTTACGGAATTGGAAGATTGGATTTAATTGAAAATAGAGTTGTGGGAATAAAATCAAGAGAAATATACGAAGCTCCGGCAGCAGTTCTTCTTCATCATGCACATTCTGAGCTTGAAAGACTCATTCTTGATAAAGAAACTTTCAGATATAAACAGAATATCTCCAACAAAATTGCTAATTTAATTTATGATGGTTTATGGTATTCACCTTTGTTCAACTCTTTGATGGCTTTTGTAGATGCAACCCAGGAAAAAATTACAGGTGAAGTAAAACTTGAACTTTATAAAGGATCAATTAAAACACTGTCAAGAAATAGTATTTACAGCTTGTATAATAAAAATCTGGCTACCTATACGATAGAAGATACTTTTGATCATAAAGCATCCGATGGATTTATAAAATTATACGGACTTCCGTATAAAACGATTGCAGAGGTTAGTAATTCATTTAAGGAAGAGGTTGCTGCATAATGCTTTGGGGTGGAAGGTTTAAAGATAATTTTAATGATAATGCTTTAAAATTTTCTTCTTCACTAGATGTTGATATAAACCTAATTCACGAAGATATTGAAGGAAGCAAAGCACATGCTGAAATGCTCGCTCAAATCAAAATTATTTTACCGGAAGAAGCAGAAAAAATAATAAACGGGTTAAATACCATTGAGCATGAATGGGATAAAGAAATATGGAAACCTGATCCTTCGAAATTTGAGGATATCCACTCTGCAATTGAATCAAGGTTATTTGAGTTAATTGACAAAACTGCCGGTAAATTACATACCGGCAGAAGCCGCAATGATCAAATCGTAACAGATGTGATTCTATGGATAAAGAAAAGATGCGATTTAGTTGGTAATAATATTAAAAATCTACAGAAGTCTTTGCTGGAAATCTCTTCAAAACATGTGAACACTTTGATCCCCGGATATACTCACCTGCAACGAGCACAGCCTATTTCTTTAGCATTTCATTTACTTGCTTATGTTGAAATGTTAGAGCGGGATTCAGGACGATTCAAATTTATTAAAAATTCTCTTGTTGAATTGCCTTTAGGTTCAGGTGCATTAGCAGGTTCTACTTTACCTCTAGATAGACACTTCACATGTGAAAAATTAGGATTTGAAAGACCCACTGGCAATGCTCTTGATTCGGTTTCCAATAGAGATTTTATATTAGATTATCTTCACGCATGTTCAGTTGGAATGATGCACTTAAGCAGACTTTCCGAAGAAATAATTATTTGGTCGTCTTCAGAATGGAATTTTATTAAGCTTGATGACAGCTTCACCACAGGTTCGTCATTAATGCCACAAAAGAAAAACCCCGATTTAGCCGAACTGATTCGCGGAAAGACCGGACATGTATACGGAAATTACATTTCATTAGCTTCAACATTAAAATCTCTTCCTTTAAGTTATAACAGAGATCTTCAAGAAGACAAATTGCCTTTGTTCAGCTCATCTTTCGCATTCGAAAATTCATTAAATATTATGAATTCAATGTTATCTTCTGCTGAATTTAACGTTCTAAGATTCATAAAAGTACTAGAAGGTGATTTTTCTTTATCAACCGATCTTGCCGATTGGCTGGTATTAAAAGGAATACCATTTAGAGAAGCACATGAAATTATTGGGAAAGTTGTTCAAAAATTGGAAAATGATAATAAAAATTTCAGTTCCGTTTCACTTGAGGAATTAAAAGAAATAAATCCGATTTTTGATGAAAACGCTTTGGAATGTTTAGATATTAAGAAATCTTTAGAAAAGAAAAAAAGCTACGGCTCCCCCAACCCGGAATTTGTTAAGTCAAGAATTGAATACTGGAAAAATCTTTTAGTTTAAGAACGTAAAATATAAACTAAGTTATTCTTGTATATCCTGCTCATTTTCATCAAGGATATAAGAATTATAGATAATATAATATTCCTGCTGCCACTCGTCTTCGATCATAAAATTTGACGAATAAGTATTTTCTAAATGCGGCTGAATTTTATGATTATGAAATTCAATTCTCTTATCGAATTCTTTTTTATGGTTGCTCGGAAACTGAATCAACAAATCTGTTTTTTTCTTCATCTTACGCTTTCATACATATTTCGAATCAAAATTTACTTTTAGAATATTTAGTAATTATTAACTTATTGTTAAAATTTTATTAAATATTCTACTTAATAGTCGAAATAATTTGGAAATTATTTAGTGAAGGAATTCACAAAAAGGTAAAAACTGATTATTATTCTGAATATTTATGAGCTAAATCATGTAAAAATGTTCGAAAAACAAAATTTATTCTTAATTAAATCAATATCTCAGCCAGGCACATATTAAATCAACTGCCTCCAGTGTAGATGCACAATAAACATCCAGAAAATCATTTTGGATATTTTTGAAATTCTTCATTCGTTCAGCAGCTGCAATTGCTCTAACACCATCAAAATCTACATAAGAAAGTCTGGCAGTTAACTCATCTTCCGGTCTGCCGAAAACACTTCCAGGTAAAATTGCCACTCCGGTTTCTTCTAATAATGATTCGCATAATTGAGAGCTGGTTTTAATTCCTCTTGTAAGCAACAGTTTTCTAAATGGTTCGAAGTTCGGAAATAGATAAAATGCACCTTCCGGCAGCGGGACCCAAATACCTGCATCATTTAATTGTTTTGTTATTCGTGCGGCTAAATTTTTTAATATCCACCTTGAATTCCATAAATAATTTTCTATTTCAGTTCCGCCTCTATAAGCTCTAACTGCAGCATATTGTATTGGAGTACTTGTTGCTGTAAATGTTTCACTTGCAACTGAAGCCATTGCATCAAGCAGCCAGCGCAACGATTGAGGGAAAGTAAAAGTTCCGAGTCTCCACCCGCCTGCTCCGCACCATTTGCTTAATCCCCCGCTGATTATTGTACCTTCCGGATAATACTTTGCAATTGAAATATGTCTCCCCTTATGATGAAGTTCGCCATAAATTTCATCGGATAACAGAATTAGTTTATGCTTTTTTGCAACCTGAGCAATTTTTTTTAATTCTTCTGCACTGTAAGTAATTCCGGCCGGATTTGAAGGATAATTTAATATTACGATTCTAGGTCTTATAGGATCATCTTTGCACAAATCGATTAATTCATCAGCAGTCAACTTCCAAAAATTTTCTGCCTGAGTTTGTACCCATCTTACCTGTCTGCCGATAATATGAGCTTGCGGCGCGTACGAAACCCAGCTCGGTGTTGGTATTACCAAATCACCGTAATAAACAAACTGAAGTAAAAACATTAATTCCTTTGAGCCGGGTCCAATTAACACATCATCTTCAGAACGGCAAACACCATTGGATCGGCAATGGTATTCAGCTACTGCCTGTCTTAGCTGAGGTAAACCTTTAACAGGCAGATAATCCTTTTGGTATGCATTTACTTTCAATTCTTCTACAACGGGACGCGGGACAGGAAACGGTGATTGGCCAAGTCCTAGTTTATAAACTGTCCGGCCTTCCTTACGGAGTTGATTGCTCTTTTCATTGATTGCCAGTGTTGCAGATTGAGGTATTCCTCGTACATTTAGATTTAAGCTGACTTCGTGATTGATATTATTCTTCCCCACTGTGTATCTATCTCTTTTTGTTTAATTCATTTCTAAACTTAAAGATTAATTTAAAATGTTTCCAGAAAAATTAGTGTTTTAAATCAATTTATTTTTCTAGAAATATTTGATGAAATCATAATGTCTTAAAAATTCGGATTGATATTTAATTAGTAAAAAATAAAAAAGCCTTTTCAACTTAATGAAAAGGCTTAAAGTGACCCCAACGGGATTTGAACCCATATTACCGCCGTGAAAGGGCGATGTCCTAACCATTAGACGATGGGGCCTAAGAAATTCAATTATGTTTAGGGTGGGCGATGGGATTTGAACCCATGACCCTCAGGGCCACAACCTGATACTCTAACCAACTGAGCTACGCCCACCATGATGAATTTAAAATTAACAATTTTCGATGAATAATTAAATTTTATATCATTCTTAAATTATTGTTCTAATTGTTATTTTGCCTAACACAAGTCTTAATCTTAATTAAGATAAAGAGCCAGATCAAGACGAATTTGAGTAATGTAAATTATTAATTTTTAATTACATCGTACGCCCGAGTGGAATCGAACCACTAACCTACAGCTTAGAAGGCTGTTGCTCTATCCAATTGAGCTACGGGCGCAAATTAGATTATAAGAATTTCTGTCAAAAATAATAAGAACAATCATTCAAGTCGGGGCGGCAGGATTCGAACCTGCGACCTCCTGCTCCCAAAGCAGGCGCGATGAACCGGGCTACGCTACGCCCCGATTTTAATTCAATTTTTTACAAACTTATTTAAAAATAAGATTATAAATATATATTATAGAGCTTAAAAAAACAAAGAATACATTACCTATTTTTTGATAATCTATTATACCAAATTTATAAATGTAATCGACTTCTAATCATTTTTATGTATCCAAATTCTTGTTTAAATTAACATTCAAGAATAATTTTAATCATCGAATGTTTAATGTCATTTCCCTTTTATATTTCAAAAAAATATATTCTATCCAAAAAAGATTCAAGGTTCATCACCTTTATATCAACAATATCAATTATCGGAATTTCTTTGGGTGTAGCTACTTTGATTATCGCATTAAGCATTCTTAACGGATTCTCAAGGACACTAATAAATAAAATCACAAATTTTGATTCTCACATTCAAATAACATCTTATACGGGAACATTACCTAATTATCATGGGGTTCTTCCCAAATTACAAAAAGATATATTTCCCTATGCCGAATCTATTAACCCATTTGTATCAGAACTGGCAATAATCAGCAGTAAGTTAATTAAAGACGGTGTTACCCTAAAAGGAATTAGACCTGAAGATAATTGGAAAGGTGTAAAAGAAGATATTGTCAAAGGGAATTTTGATCTAAACAATGATTCGAATTTACCATCAATAATTATCGGTAAAAAACTGGCAGATAAACTTCTGGTAAAAGTAGGAGACAAAGTAACCATATTTGCTCTTAATAAAAATCAAATCCCCTCCCCATCTAATTTGCCAAACATAGAGCAGTTTAGAATAACAGGTATTTTTGAAAGCGGAATGGCGGCATATGATGATTTAATTGCTTATATAAACATCATAACGGCTCAGCAATTATTTAATATTGGAAATGATATAACTGGCTATGATGTCCGGCTTAATAACATTTCCAAGATTGACAGTTTAACAATTTATTTAACTAACAATTTAAGCTATCCATACGCGACAAGATCAATTTATCAAATACACCGCAATATATTTACATGGATAGATTTACAGAAGAAACCTATACCCATAATTTTAGGTCTAATAATTATTGTCGCAGTATTTAACATTATCGGTACTTTGTTAATGGTTGTACTAGAAAAGACTAACGAAATCGGGGTTTTAAAAAGTTTGGGAGCGGATAAGAAACAGATTATTTCAATTTTTATTTATCAGGGTATATATCTCGCTTTAGCCGGAATTATAGTTGGAAATTTAATCGCTTTTATCCTGACAGAATTACAGTTCAGGTATAGAATTATTTCTATTCCTTCATCCGTGTATTTTATGTCGACGGTCCCGATATATATTACACCCGGCGTTTTTATTATTGTATCTGTTTTAACATTTATATTATGCATGACAGCCTCTTTCATTCCGAGTTATGTTGCATCTAAGATTCAACCGGTATCAACACTTCGGTTTAGTTGATGAAATTTGAATCTTTCATATCGAAACGTTATTTAATATCTAAACACAAGATAAATTTTATAACTATAATTTCACTTATTTCGATTACCGGTATAACTATTGGTGTTGCCGCCTTAATTATTGTGCTTTCTGTATTTAACGGATTCGGAAGCTTGGTTACTTCTTTTTTAATGAATTTCGATCCGGACGTGAGAGTGGAGATAATTTCTCAAGAAGGTTTTAATAAACAAGCTGAATTGGATTCTGTTCTTAAAAGTACTCCTGAAATTCAAAAGTTTGCTCCATATGTAAGCAGCAAAGTAATTGCATATAAAGTAGGAAATTATCAGATAATTAATTTAAAAGGAATTCAAGAAAAAACCGGTAACGATATATACGGAATAAATAAGAGTATTATTTTCGGTAAATTTAATATAGGAGTTCAAAACGGAATTCCAAGAGCTATTCTTGGCTTAACTTTAGCAGATCGTTTAAACGTATTGCTTGGAGATACCTTAACAATTGTCTCACCAGTCGGTATTGAGCAGGCTATTACTCAATTATCAATGCCCAAAACTCAAAAATTTGTTATAAGCGGAATATATAGTTCAGAAAATAACGAATACGATGAATCTTATATTTTTACAAGTTTAAATATTGCCCAGGATTTGTTAGGATATTACAACAAAATTCAAGGTTATGATATCAGACTTGATAATACCGATCAGTCGTTTAATGTTAAAGCCGAACTTGTTAAAAAATTAAATCCTAAATTATTCAGTGTCAATACATGGTATGATTTTCATAAAGAATTGTACACAGTAATGAAGATTGAAAGATGGTCAGCGTATATTATATTATGTTTAATTGTTGCAGTGGCCACATTTAATATATTAGGTTCACTTTCAATGTCGGTAATAGAAAAGAAGCGTGATATTGGTATTCTCCGCTCTATGGGTGCAAGCGAAAAATCAATTACTAGAATTTTTATGTATGAAGGTTTATTAGTTGGAATTATAGGAACTTTAGCCGGTTTACTCCTCGGGTATCTTATCTGCTATCTTCAATTACATTATAAAATTTATCCATTAGACCCGACGCAGTATAAAATTGATGCGCTTCCGTTGCAGATTAGAATTTCAGATTTCTTTTTCGTGTCCGGAGCATCAATGTTTTTAACATTCTTAGCTTCGTTATTTCCGGCAAAAAAGGCAGCTAAAGTAAATCCTCTTGAAGCAATAAAATGGGAATAAATTTTAATTATTTAATATTATAAAAGATTAATGGACAATTCAATTATATTAAAAGCTGATACTCTTGTTAAAACTTATCAGAATAATAAAAAAGTTAAACTGGAAGTTTTAAAATCAATATCTGTGGAAATTGAAGAGAACAAGATATCCGTTATTATTGGTGCTTCAGGTGCAGGCAAAAGCACACTGCTCCATTTATTAGGGGGTTTAGATAGACCGGACAGCGGTTCTGTCTTTTATAACGATCAAAATATTTTTCAATTATCGGATGATAAATTAGCGAAGTTCCGAAACAGGAATATCGGATTTGTATTTCAATTTCATCATTTGCTGCCGGAATTTACAGCTCAAGAGAATGTTGCAATTCCTCAATTGATTCATAATATTCCAATGGGAAAAGCTATGAATCGAGCTTCAGAATTACTTAATGATGTAGGTTTATCAGAAAGATCAAACCATAAACCTTCTGAATTATCCGGGGGAGAACAGCAGCGGGTTGCTGTCGCAAGAGCTTTAGCAAACGACCCTGCTATAGTTTTTGCCGACGAGCCAACCGGGAATTTGGATTCAGCCAACAGTGAACTTGTACATCAAATCTTATTGGACTTAAAAGAAAAATTTAACAAGACTTTTGTAATAGTTACACACAATGCCGGCCTGGTTAAACTTGCCGATAAAGTTTTTGAGATGAAAGACGGAAGCTTAATTGTTTGAGAGATACTCAAACAACAATCTTACCCCAAATCCAGTCATATATTTTTTCGTGTAATTATTAAATTCGTGAGCCATTGCTGGTCCGGCTATATCCAGATGCGCCCACGGAATTTTCTTATCTACAAAATGTTCAAGAAATTTAGCTGCAGTTATAGCTCCTCCCCACCGTGGTCCTAAATTCTTGACATCAGCAACATCACTTTTTATTAAATTATTATAGTCATCCCACAACGGAAGGCGCCACACGCGGTCGTAAGTCTTTAATCCTGTTTTATAAAGTTCCTCTGCCAATTTATCATTTTTTGTAAATAATCCTGCTACAAATTCTCCCAATGATACAACAACAGCACCGGTTAATGTTGCCAAATCAATTATTACATCCGGTTTTGACTTGGAAGCATAATCTAGTGCATCCGATAGAATAATTCTCCCTTCTGCATCGGTATCATCAACTTCAATACTTTTCCCTGAAGCAGATCGAATAATATCACCCGGTTTAAGAGCTTTACCCGAAGGCATATTTTCGACGGAAGGGATAACTCCTAATAAATTAACAGGCAATTGAGCTTTTGCAGCAGCTAAAATTACACCGGCAACAACTGCTGCTCCGGACATATCCGCTTTCATTTCGCCCATATGAGCCGAAGGTTTTATTGAAATACCGCCAGAATCAAAAGTAACTCCTTTACCAACCAAAGCAACTTTTTTCTTCTTTTTATTTTTACCGGTTCCGTTATATTCAATTACAATAAATCTAGGAGGAAATTCACTGCCTTTGCCGACAGCTATAACTCCGCCCATTTTTCTTTTTTTGATCTCTTTTTCATTAAATACTTTTACTTTGGCTCCTGCTTTTGTCAATGTAGAATTAATGCGTTTAGCTAAAGTATCCGGGGTTAAAGTTACAGCGGGTTCATTTTGTAAATTTTTAGTAAAATTTACACCTTCCATAATATTTATTGCACGAGTTATAGCGGCTTTTAATAATTTGCTGTTGTCAGCATAAAAGTTAACGTAAATATCTCTCTCTTCTTTCTTTTCAGATAGATATTTATCAAAAGAGTAGTTACCTAAAATTATTCCTTCAATAAAGGTTTGATAGAAATATTCTTCTTTATCAAAATACTTTTTAAATGAATCGTATTTCGGGATAAAGATGTGAAGATTTTTAACTTCTTCATTTTTTATTTGATTTAACAAACCTGCCAAATGATTTCTAAAATAATCAGCAGAGAAACTGTTATCCGTCTTAACTTTTGAAATAATTAATTCATCCGGCTTACCGTCGTATTTAGATAGTCGTATTTCATTCCCGTCCTTAGAAAGAAAACTTTTCTTTTGAAGTTCGGATACTTTTATGTTGAACACTTTTAAAAGATTATCCAAACTCTGGTTTAGTTTTTTCTCATCAACCAAATATTTTAAACTGATACTTAA
>JBJKQE010000079.1:0-2701 GCA_046705645.1 Ignavibacteriaceae bacterium
GTATCACCGTTAGTCCACCAGATTCCTGAAGGTTCAATCTCTGAGTAATAAGCGAATTTTGAAAATGCACTGGGTTGAAGAGTAATTTGAACATTTGAAGTGTCGCCCTCAAATATACCAACAGAATTTATTCTTCTAATATTTTTAAATGCATCTAATATCTGAACATTGACATTTATTGTTCCCCCCTGGTAGCTAATATTATTATAGCCTGTAGTCCAGGTGGGATCGAGAAAAATTGCATTCGCCGCCATATTAGCACCGCTTACCGCAATATTATGAGAAACTGTGTTCGAAAAATAATCGCTTGAGTTTGTAACACCTTCACTGGAAATTCGACCAAAATTTTGGCCTAGTACTAAGAATATTATACTGAAACCCATGACCAGGAATAGAATCGCTTTTCCTGCCATAATAATCTCCTATCTATTATTTAAATTCCTTGCTGCTAATCTTATCTGTCTCCAAAATGCAGAAACATATTCATTATTATATGCTTCCACGTCCTCAACCTTTACACTTATTTGGATACTTGCAATTTCACCGGGCGATGTTATAGGAAAACTTAAAGTATCTCCCAAAGGATCAAAATACATTAAATTAAACTCAGTAAGACCTACATTTATACTTTTTGGTGTTTGACTGTCAATTACTCTATATAATAACCTATCATTTGGATTTGGTGTACTCGCTAGTTCGCTAGTCGGACCAACGTAATAGTGGAGAGTATCAACATTTCCGTCATTATTTACATCTGTAAGAAAACTAATACTTGTGGAATCAGCCGAAATTATGGCTGTTGATGGATCTGAAATTTTAGTGTAATCTTTACAATAACCAATTTTTCTAAAATCATTTTCAAGAATTTCTACAATAGCAGTTAAATCAGTTTGTACCGACAATTCCTGACTGTTGTTATACGTATTCTGAGAAGCTGCATCGCTTAATCTAAATAAAATAAGCATTATTAAACCGCCAATAACAACAGAACCTATAATATCTAATATTGTTGAATATCCCATACTCTTTTACCTAAAATACCAATAACTATATATCGTGGATAATTTTAGTGTATCCGGCATTGATTTGCTGCTTACATAAATATTGATTCTCTTATTCCATGTTGCTACTGTTGAAGCAAAATTGGGTGTTGTCGGTGCAACATAATTTACAGTACATCTTATATTGAATATTGCAGAAGGCATTGTGGAGTCAACTTTTGTATATCCATTATAATCGTCTATGTCATTAAAAGTAGATGGTATTTCTCCACTTTCCGGTCCTAAATTCCCTGGTGCAGTTAATTGGCTTAAACTAGTAGCAGGATTTGATACCGTATATTGATCAAATGCAAGTTTACTAATCTGTTCCATTTCAGAAGTAGCAATGGATGTAGCTAAAATTTCAAATTTAGTATCCATAAAAGTAGTACTAGTAGTAAGAAAGGTATTATTTATCCTCAAAATTAATATTGAAAGCAGTATCATTGCTCCAACCGCCATCATTGATTGACCAGTATTCAATTTTCTTTAGCCTAAAATTTTTGTTTTAAATTTAGACTATCGAATCAAATATCAAGCCAGACTATATCCGTTATATTTGAAAAGATTTTTAATATTATTTATGTTCAATATAAATATTATGTAAATAATACCGATAAGAGTTTAACTTATTATATTATGTTCAATTTTTTTTCAAATATATATTATTAACGAATTGTATAATTGTAATTTTTACTTATGGATAATGTTATATAATGTTATCATATCCATAAAGTTTAGGCTTTGTAAATTTATAAGTTTGTTTTTGTATCGTATGCTCATTTTGAGATTGGGTGCTTCGTAAAAATAAAATGAAACATTAGGCCGGTAATCAATCATTCAATTTCTTTTATAAAAGCTTCCATCCATTTTTTATCGTTAGAAGTGATATTTTTATCTAATTAAACTTTTTATGAAGTTTTTAAATTTATATTAAGAAGCAGAAGTATTTAAAATAACTAATTAATTTTATTGCGTATTGACTTGAACTAGCTACTGGTTAAAAATTAGTTATAATCACCGTACATCATTCCTTTAAACCCGTTCTTAGTAATTTTGAAAAATAATTTAATTATAATAGGGAAAAGGAGGCTTAGTTAGTACCAGGTGAAAAGTTCCAAAGTATATATTTATATCTATTTAGATCAATAGAGTTAAAATATTTTTACTTAGAATTAGCTGAATTTCCGAACAGAAAAAAATAATTTGCTGTAATAATTTATAATTTCAAATTTAATGGTAATTAAAATTAAGGCTCTTCTTACAATTGAAATATTCAATTTTTTGCAGTTATATTTATAGTTGAATTCTTTGATAAAACCGAAATCCACATATCAACCGCACAATTAAAACTTCTGTTTACCGGCAGATTAGATTTTTAAAATAAAGAATTTAATTTTTATAAACCTGAAGAGAATATATTAGACTGATCTTTTAACTATTATAAAAATGCCTGAGTCAATACCTCCTTTATAACTTTAAAGAAAATCCTTCAAGAATAGTTGTATAAAAATTTCAATATAACTTTTGTCTTACGTTTTAACATGTAATTTTGACCTGTTATGTAATAAATACTTAAACAAAATGAAAATTTTAATATTATCGTCAAATCAGCACTATGGCACGATATTTACATTGTTATAACCCACGAGATAAAAATG
>JBJKQE010000080.1:0-2815 GCA_046705645.1 Ignavibacteriaceae bacterium
TAAATTTGCTGCATTCAGGTATTCCTGCATCTTCCTGGTGGTTCCTTACAGGAGATAGTCTAAATATTAAAAGAGTAACGGATGCGGCTGGTTTCCATTTTGAACGACATGGAAATACTTTTGTACATATCGGTGTCTTAATGTTCGTTTCAAAGGATGGTAAAATTTGCAGATACCTTGAACCCGGATTTAATTACAAAGGTGATTTTAGAATTTTACCTTTTGATTTTAAAATGGCATTGCTGGATGCTTCACAAGGTCATGCTATTCCGGTAATTGATAAGGCATTAAGATATTGTTTTACTTATCAGCCGAAAAATGAATCATACGTTTTGGATGTTTTTAAGGTTTCCGGCGTAAGTATAGTTATAATAGTAACAGCTTTATTCTTTTTTGTAATTAAGAAACCAAAAAAAGTTTCGAAAAAAGCAACCTGAATTTTGCGGATAATTTTTTAAATAATTCATAAATAAAATTTTATAATTGACTTGAGAATACTTTTTCATTAAAAAAGTAATTTATTAAAAGATAATTTTAATTGAGTATATGTATTTAGGGGCGGTATTGAAAAATAAAATAAAAATATTGTTGTTCTTTTTTATATTGATTGGCTTTTATAAAGCACAGGCATCTGATAAAATCCATCAGGCAGAGGTTATAGAACATTTGGGTAAAAAGCTTCCGCTGGATTTGACTTTTACTAATTCAGTTGGTGAAAAAGTTTTATTAAAAGATTTGGTTGATAAACCAACAATTTTTGATTTTGTTTATTATAGATGTACCGGCATTTGTACTCCATTAATGGTTGAAGTAGCCAGCGTTATTGGAAAAACCGATCTTCAGCCGGGAAAAGATTATAGGATTATAAGCATAAGTATAAATCCTGCTGAAACTCCGAAAATTGCGGCTCAAAAAAAGAATGCAATGTTAAGTGTAATAGGCCAAAAAATACCACCAACTTCATGGGAATTTTTAACCGGAGACAGCTTGTCGATTGCTAAAATTACAGATGCCGCGGGATTTTATTTTCAAAGACAGGGCGGCGGATATTTGCACAAAGGAGTTCTAATTTTTGTTGATAAGACCGGCAAAATATGCGAATACGTTCATCCAGGTTTTACAAGCAGAGGTGATTTTTCAATATTACCTTCTGAATTCAAGATGGCTGTAATTGAAACCGGAAAGGGTGTTGTTACAGCAACAATACAAAAAGTTCTTCAAACATGTGCGACATTTATTTCTAAAGGAAAAGATGGTATTATTTTAGTTTTAATTATGATTACCGGTATATTCACTATAACCACTGTTTTGTTCATAATTAAGAAAGCTAATCCGTATAAAGGAAAAGTTAATTGAGGTAAACATTTATGTCAAGTGATACATTAGCAGTTAGTCATAACGGACACAGTCCCAGTTATCTGGAGTATGAAGGAAAACATAAAGGCATTTGGGCATGGCTTTTAACTACAGATCATAAAAGGATTGGAATTCTATATCTAATTGCAATCATAAGTTTTTTTGCTGTCGGTGTAACTTTAGGATTTTTAATCCGTCTTGAGTTATTAACACCGCAAGGTACAATTGTTGGCCCGCAGGCATACAATGAATTCTTTACTCTTCACGGAGTAATAATGATATTCATTGTCGTTATTCCTGTAATCCCTGCAGTTTTTGGAAATTTCTTTTTACCAATTATGCTGGGCGCTAAAGATGTAGCATTCCCAAGATTAAATTTACTTTCATGGTACCTTTATATAACCGGCGGTATATTAATTCTCCTTTCGATTATATTACCCGGCGGCGCAGCAGATACCGGCTGGACATTTTACATACCTTACAGCGTAAGGACCGGAACAAATATGATCTTTACTTTGTCCGCGGTTTTTATTCTCGGGTTTTCATCAATATTAACAGGACTTAATTTCTTAACTACAATTCACCGTATGAGAGCGCCTGGCATGGGCTGGTTTAAAATGCCGCTCTTTGCTTGGTCGTTATATGCCACTTCATGGATTCAAGTAATCGTTACTCCGATTGTCGGAATTACTTTGTTAATGGTTGTCGTTGAAAGAGTCTTTCATGTCGGAATATTTGATCCGACTCTTGGAGGTGATCCGTTATTATTCCAGCATATGTTCTGGATGTATTCTCATCCTGCTGTATATATAATTATAGTACCTGCCATGGGAGTAATATCGGAAATAATTCCAGTCTTCTCACAACGGACAATATTTGGCTACAAATTTATAGCATTTTCAAGCTTAGCAATTGCTTTATTCGGTTCTCTTGTTTGGGGCCATCATATGTTTTCTACTGGTATGAGCAATTCTGCGGAATTCGTTTTTTCTTTCTTAACGTTTTTGGTTTCAATCCCGAGTGCCATAAAAGTATTTAACTGGACGGCAACATTGTATAAAGGTTCGATTAAACTTGAAGCGCCATTATTGTATGCCCTGGCATTTATATTTTTATTTTCAATCGGAGGCTTAACCGGAATTATACAAGGTGCACTTAATGTAGATATTTATTTAACTGACACTTATTTCATAGTTCGTCATATCCATTATGTGGTTTTTGGAGGGACGGGTATAGGGCTATTTGCAGCTTTACATTATTGGCTGCCTAAAATGTTCGGCAGAATGTATAATAAAAAGGTTGCCAAGTTTGCTTTCTGGAATATATTTATTGGATTTAACATAACCTATTTCCCATTTTTTATTTTAGGATGGATGGGAATGCCGAGAAGATCATATCATTATTTACCCCAGTTCCAGCTTTATCATGTTATTTCTACGGTCGGTTCATGGATATTGGT
>JBJKQE010000081.1:0-32973 GCA_046705645.1 Ignavibacteriaceae bacterium
ACTACTTACGGATAAAAAATTTTTTAAATGAATATCAGCTCCCGTCATGGAACTCTGCTAAAATTTCTTTTGAAGAAATGAAAGCTTTCTTCAGGCTCATTTTTGTTTTAGGAATTTTCGAAAAAGGAAAAAGTTATTTCTGGGAACTTTTTATATTCAGCTTATTAAAATATCCGGCCAAATTCCCTTTGGCTATGACATTGGCTGTTTACGGATTTCATTTTAGACGAATTGCAGAAACAGTATAAAAACAATAGCTAAATAATTTTATACCGGAGGATTATAAAATCGGATCCCTGCTGTATTCATTAAAACTATTCTCCATCCGTCGGGATCTTCAATTGTAATTCCTTTTTCATTCCAATAAGGATTCTCCGGAGGAACAGATTTGTAACTCATGTTGAAGAGTCGATCCGCAATTATTTCCTGTTCACTTTTATCAGGCATATAAATAACTAATAAATTATCTTTTGCGGGAGCCGGGCATGGACTGCCATTTTCATTCTGTATAAATTCAAGATGATAATCATGATCCGGCAGCCCGTACATAATGCCGGTATAATCATTATGCTTTTCAAAAGACCCGATTACGGATAATCCAAGCCCTTCGCTGTAAAATCTTTTTATTTCATCTAGTTTATCTGTTGGTCTGGCAATTCTGATCTGAACCGCGCTAAAATATTTAAATGGATTCAATCTATTTTATTCCCATACTTAATTAAAAAATTTGAGTTATTAATTATAAATTGAAAAATAAATAAGTTAAAAAGTTTGAGATAAAACATCCCATTGACTAACAAATTTTTATTTATTATAGTAACTATGAATAAACTTTAGGATTATTTAATTCATTAAACAAAGATAGATATCGGGGAGGTAAATATGGTTAACAATAAAAGTAAAGTTACTGGTTACGCCGGCGCATTTATTTTAGGCGGACTTGTAGGCAGTTCAATAACATTGCTTTTAAGTCCTTTTAGCGGAAAGGAATTTAGAGGCAAAATAAACGAGCAAATTGATAATTCTATTAAAAGGGCGAAACAAAAAGAATTGGAAATTATTAATAAAGCAAGAGCCTTCTCAGACGACCTGGTTTTAAAAGCGGAACAGCTGGTTGCTTTAATTGATAAATATTCTACGGGAACATATCTGGCTCCTGTTGAAAAAGTTGAGAAAGAAATTAAAAGCTTTAAAGCCGGAATAAATGCTGCGATGGAATCTTATAAAAAGGGAAACGGAAAACCAAAAGAAGAAAATACGAAAGTAGAAATTGTGGAAGATATTTTCCCAGAGTATAACAATGAAAAACTGCCAAAACGGGAAAGTATGAGAAAGAGAGTCCGCAGAAAATAAATTTATAATTTTAAAAACTATTGTAATATAGAATTTACTAAATAGCTTTTACTTACAAGCGCTTAAGTATTACAAGCGAAACATCATCAGACACAGGTGCGTTTCCGGCAAAGTCATCTATCTCGCCCACAATTGCTCTGCCAATTTCTCCTGAATTAAGATTTTTTACCTTTGGAAGAAAATTTAGTAATCTTTCCATTCCAAATAATTCCTCACTTTCGTTTTGCGCTTCCGTTACACCGTCGGAATAAGCTATAAAAACATCACCGGAATTTAAATTCAACATTTTTTCGGAATATTCAAAACTGGCCATTAGCCCTAATGCCGGTTCGCCTTTCGTCAACTCGGAAATACCTTCATTGTTTATAAGAACTGGAGGTAAATGCCCGGCATTTATAAAACGTAATTGACCGGTTTCAGGAATTAATTCTGCATATAACATTGAAGCAAACAAGCCGGGAAGACTATCACGATGAAAAATCTCATGAAGCTTTGAACCGAATTTAGATAAATATTCATAATCCGGCGCTAAAGCTCTGATTGTCGCCTGCAGCTTTGCCATTAGTAATGCGGCTTTTAATCCTTTCCCGGCAACATCTGCAATAACTACTCCAATGTTTTTTTCTTTAATCTTTAGAAAATCAACAAGATCTCCCCCTACTTCGTTTGCAGACCTTGTAAACAACCATACCGACCAACCCGGAACCGACGGATTTTCTTCCGGCAGTAAGGACTGCTGTAATTTTCTGCCTGCTTCCAATTCATCTTTTGCTAGTAATTTGTCCTTCAATTCAAGCATAAGGACAAATAAAATAATTATTCCACCTATAATACCTTGATTGGTTGTAACAGTCTGATTTGAATTAACTTCAATTGTTCTGCCGCTTATTAAA
The DNA here is from genome assembly GCA_046705645.1 of Ignavibacteriaceae bacterium. Taxonomy (GTDB): domain Bacteria; phylum Bacteroidota; class Ignavibacteria; order Ignavibacteriales; family Ignavibacteriaceae; genus FEN-1297. The sequence goes on from JBJKQE010000081.1 coordinate 2,247, forward strand.
AAAATAACGCCAATTAATATTAAAATCCTTCTCAAAGGTGTCAGCCGGATAAACATGCTTTTCAAGATCCATAATGCTTCAAATAAAAAGCGTTTTACGCGGCTCATATTTTCGGAGCGTTTTTTCTGCTCTTCATTTATGTAAAACTTTTTTAAGTCCTTGTATTCTCTATTTAAATCATTTTTAAAATTTAGATGAGTTAAATCGTCCCTTAGCACTTTACCTATTCCAGGATTGGATTTTTGCCATTGTTCGCCAGTATTCATAACTATTTCCTTTTCCGAATGGAAATATTTAGGAAATTAACTAAACAAAACATTTTATTTTATTTTTAATGATTATAAAAGTATCCGGTATTATAAACGGATTTATATTTCTATTTAGACAAAAGATACTTAAAAAACTGCTAATAAATTAAATAATTCTTTAAAAGGCGTCAACCAAGATATGATAAACGGTTATGAACTTCTCACGGAAGATTATAGTAGTCGGTATAATAGACTTCCAGCAATAATATAAGACCTGGAGTTTTAAGAAAATATTTGTTCAAAATGATGCTGCATGTGGGCAAAATAGTCGTTAATTAAATATTCCAGAGTAGCCGGTTCATCAGATGGGTGTTTCTCGTAGCAAATTTTTTCCAGGTTGTGTTCTTCTCTAGGTTCACTTAGTATTTCTTCCGGGATCGCATCTATAAAACGAAGTATATGCTTATTATATGTTGCCCACAGCGTAATTAATTCCTGCCATGACGAATCTTTATAATTTTGAATCTTAACCCAGCCATTTTGATCGTACGGTTCAAAAATTAATTCTTGTGTCAAAATAGCATTAACGAATCTCAAATGATTATTTGCGGCGGAGTCGATCAAATGGCCGAGAACTTCTTTTCTTAACCACTTTCCTGGTGCATAGGAAGTATTTGCAAAATCATCATTCATATCCCTCAAATTGATTTCGGTGGATTCAATAAAATCTTTATAATATTCAACAAACTTTCCCATTCAAATTTCTCCAGTTTGTATACTTAATAGCAAATATTTTAAATTCATCTTTCCTAAGATAATAATCAAATCACTTTAAAAGAAAAATTTTTATAATATACCTGTTATTTAAACTTAAAATATTTCCCTATTTAATCTGATTCTTTGTACTTTTTTTCTCCGGCAGTAATTTTAATTTGAAGAAAATTTTGTTTCGGCGGAAGCGGGCATGTTGCATACTTTGTAAAAGCACAAGGCGGATTATAGGCTTTATTGAAATCCAAAATTACATTATCTCCGGAATCCGGTTTATCTGCATAAAGAAATCTTCCTGCTCCGTAAGTCTCATCTCCGTTAGTTTCATCCGCAAAAATTATAAATAATTGATCTCCTTCTATAAGCGGGTCCAATCTAAACTCTTTACCCTTTATTGAGAATACAAGTGAAGAGGTTATTGTATCTTTTTCAGTTGTTCCTATTATACTTTGTACGGAAATAATTTTGGGCGGATTGTTAGGGACATATTTGGCTTTTATTTTCCAATCCTCGTTAACCTGGAATGTTTCTATTCCTTTAAACTCCTTTAAAAGCGGCGCATTTAAATCCCTTACCCTTACTCCGTACATATTTCCCCGTTTTATAATAAACCATTTTAAATAGCCGAGACTAAGTACTGTAGGATTTCCGGAGTTATCATTCTGTAAGATCATTTCCGATACCGGCTGGCTATTACAGAAGACTCTTGCATCCGGTTGTACATGTACTGTGACAGTACCATCTTTTAAAGTTAAAGTACCGATAACTCCGGGCGCCATTCCCCTTGGGAATACAATATCATTTCCCAGGTTGGTACCGAATTTGTTTTCACCGGGTTTCAGCCAGTACAAACCGACTAAATTCAACCATCCATCTTCATCTTCTAAATTTTCAATTCTTTTCTTATGCCATTCTTTTATCGACGCAATGTAGGACGGACTTCCTTTTTCTTCCAAGCTATTATTTCTGCAGCCTGTTAATAAAATTGTATATATAAAAATTACCGTTAATTCGGCATTTAGAAATTTCATAATGTGTCTCTTATAATAATACGACAAAAACCGGAAAAGAAAGTAATTGTTTAAAAATGAAAATTCAAATTAATGTTCATTATCGTCTATTAAATTATTTTAAGCTTTCTATTTAAATTTCAGTCTCCCTTAATTCCGGAGGAAATTGCCGATTATCAATCCCAATTCCGGTCTATTTTAATAACCAAAGATGCGATTTATTGACCGTCCATCAAAATAAAGGGAACAAATATTCCGCCGATATGTATTATTATTTAAGAAGAAATAGAAATTAGGACTCAAATTGGTTGCACAATTATAGGGGGTGATATGAATAAATCGTTTTTCGAAACTTTAATAAAAAAATTAAGCGAAATCGGAAATGATAGCATAATTACAATTACAGCTCCAATTTCAAATACTATCTTTTTAGATGTTAATGATTCGCGTGATGAACTGCTGCGAAAATTTGAAAAAAGTAAACGTACATTCTACCCTGTGTACAGTGAAAGCCCGGGAAATATTATCGGCACAATTCATATTAAAGATATTCTTATAGAAGCTTTAAAGAATTCAGCAATTAATATAAAAGAAAATATACGTGAACCCGTATACTTTAATGAAAGCAACAGTATACGTCAGGTTTATGATATTTTTATTCAGTCTAACACCGGAGCGGCTTTTGTGGTAAATAAACTAAACGACATAATCGGTTTTATTACACTCAAAGAAGTAACGCGTTCAATATTAGGCAATTTATTTACATACGAAAATTTGAACCATTCGTTTCATGAAAAGAAAACGGCGGAAAAATAACTTAATGTTGAAGTGAAAAATAAAAAGTAATTTTTATATATCATATTTTTATTGGGAATTCTCAGCACCGTATGGAAATGAGAGTGTAAAAGTTTAAAAGAATTAACCCGAAGATTTTAAATTTCCCCAAAAAAGATTTGTTTATTCGGTTTGTGTTTTTCTTTTTAATCTGCTTTTAATTTTAACTAAAAGTTTTTCCGCCCAGGGAAATTCTGTAGCTAAAATGGTCAGTCCGGCCGGAATTACTAGAATGGCAGGGCCCGGGGTTACAATTAACAAAATTCCAACTAATATAACCGTAAATCCCAAAATAGATATAATTATTTTTCTAAATCTTTTTTTAGTTTTCTGCATAACACTTAATATAAATCAATAGAAAATACTTTTTGCAAAATTCCGAGTAATTTTATCACAATATTCCTTCACCTGTTATTATCTATAATCTTGACAAACAGGGTTTTCAACTTAAAATTAAAATGAACAACTGTCAATAAAAAAATTTAAAATCGTAGATTATGAGTCATTTTCGAATGTTTTTAAATAAAACTATATAACCTACTGCCGACAAATTTAATAATAGTACCTAATTTTTTTCAAGATTCCCGGTGTTTTTAAAAAACCAGATATCTGCTGGAATCTACTCTTTTATTACCTCAACGCAATTTTAGGATCGCTTTCTTTCGGCAGGTTAAACCATATTTCATTTAGAAAATTAATTTCTTCTACATCTAAAACCAAATCCACCGCTGGCAGACTTCCGTCAAGCTGTTCGGGTTTGCTTGCACCTACAATAGCTGATGTTACAAACGAATGGCTGAGCACCCAAGAAATTGCTATTTGTGTTAATGATTTATTTCTGTCTTTGAAAAATTCTTTTATTGACTCCACCGCATCAAATTGCGCTTCCTGCCAGTAGCGAGCGCGGTAAAGCTTTGCTGCATTACCGAGATTAAATCTTCCTGTCTGTTCGGGTTCTTTGGTTCTGTCATGCTTTCCGGTTAAAAATCCTCCGGCTAAAGGATTATAAACTATTACTCCGACTCCCTCTTCACGGCAAAGCGGTAAAAGTTCTTTCTCAAATTCACGGAATAGTATATTATATCTCGGCTGCACGCAGTCATACCTAGCAATATTTAATTTGTCACTTATCCATAAAGCTTTGGTTAGTTGATATGCCATGTAATTGCTGCATCCAATATATCTCACTTTACCAGATCTAACCAGATCATCAAGTGCACGGAGAGTCTCATCCAACGGAGTGTTAGCATCATAAAAGTGAACCTGGTATAAATCAATAAAATCTGTTTTTAATCTTTTAAGACTGGCATCAATCGCATCCATAATATGCCGGCGGGAAAGTCCTTGATCGTTAGGAGAACTGCCCATTTTGCCGTTGCATTTTGTTGCAAGTATTGTTTCGTGCCTTCTACCGGGATGCGCACTAAACCAGTTGCCTATAATTGTTTCAGTCGCACCGACAGTATTAAGCTCAGGCGGAAGCGGATAAACATCGGCAGTATCTATAAAGTTAACTCCGCTGCCCCACGCTTTATCAAGAATTGCAAATGATGTTTTTTCATCGCATTGATTCCCGAAAGTCATAGTGCCCAAACAAATTTCACTTACTTGCAGGCCTGTTCTACCTAAACGTTTTATTTTCATTTTTATTCCATAATTATTTTAATGAATACTCACTATTTATTCTGTTAATTGAAGTTGCACAATTCGCATATTTAACTCTTTCAGAGTAACATGTAAGCCTTTAATCCATTAGGTCGGGACGGTGTCCCGCCCTTTATTATTTGACGCTTTTGGCATAGCCATTCCTACAGAACAGCGTCACTTCTAATCTCAATTTCAATTAAAGGCTTCAATAATTAAATTTGAGTTACTTCTTAGATTAATTTTAAATATTTTATACAAAAAATTCGGTTAATTTAATCACCATTTAAATTAAAAGCTTCGCTATAATTAAGGGCACTTCTAAAAACCACAATAATGATCAACGGAAATCTGTTTTATCTATGTTTATCAGCGTTCTATTAATAAAAAAATAGTTTTTAGAAACTCCCTTAAATTATTATTAGCAAACTGCATGTCTTAATTCATCTAAAATTTAAACTTACTTTGCATAATTATTGTCCTATATGATAATTTGTTACATATTCAAGCAATATTTTTTCATTCCGGTATTGAAAATTAAATCAGCTATTACAATATTTTGGTTAGTAAGTCTATTTCATATAAAAAGTTAGGGATAATATTACTAACTCACGTTACACAACAACTAAAGATGTCATCTTTTCACCGATCTTTTTACTTAATGTGAGTTACTAAGATAAGTTTAGATTTAATTTGATTATCCGAATACACATAAGTCAAGAATTTTGAAATAAAAAATAAATAATATATACGGAGTTAATATGGAAAAGAAAATAGTCGACCCTTCGGAGCTTTACCGTTTACCCTGGACATTACCCGATAACGGTATATCCTGGCTCGAACCAACTGCCCGCTGCAATTTGAATTGTTACGGATGCTATAGGAAAAACATTAAGGATTCTCATAAATCGTTGGAAGTTGTAAAACATGAACTTGATGTCTTTCAATCCATGAGAAAAACAGACTGCATTTCAATTGCCGGCGGAGATCCATTGCTTTATCCAAATATTATTGAACTTATTGCTGAAATAAAATCCCGCGGACTTAAACCGATAATAAATACAAATGGTATTGCCTTAACAAAAGAACTTCTTCATGATTTAAAAAATGCAGGCGTATTCGGATTTACTTTTCACATAGACAGCAAGCAGGGACGCCGGCGCGGACCTAAATGGGAAGGTAAAAACGAACTCGAGTTAAATGAACTTAGGCTTCATTATGCCGAAATGCTCTCTGCAGAAGGAAATATTTCATGCTCATTTAATTCAACCGTTTACGGTGATACATTACATTATGTTCCGGAATTAGTTGAATGGGCGCAGAAGCATATAGATATTGTTAATACAATGGTCTTTATTTTATTCAGATATATTACGCCAGATTTACCTTACGATTTTTATGCGGGCGATAAAAAAATAGTCTGGGATGAAATTCATTATCATTCCAATAAAGAGGAAGTAACCAATTTAATGGCGCCTGATATTGTTCAGGAAATCAGGAAGAAATTCCCGGATTTTAAACCCGCAGCTTTTTTGAACGGAACACACAAAGCTGACGATTTTAAATGGCTTTTAACTGAACGTATCGGGACTAAAGATAAAATTTTCGGCTATCTGAACAATAAGTTCCTCGAAATGGTAATGACATTTTATCATTACAGATATGACCGTTATTTATCTTATGCTTCAACAAAAACATTAAGCACAGGCAGAACGACAATGTTTAGTCTTTGGCCGTTTAATAAGGCTGTAAGATCTTCATTTAAAAAATATATGGGCTACCTGGCTGCAAATCCTTTTAGAATCTTCAAGAAAGTTCATATGCAGTCAATAATGATTATACAGCCTGTAGACTTTATGGCAAATGGCGATCAAAGCATGTGCGACGGATGCCCGGATATAACGGTATGGAAAGATAAAAACGGCAAGGATCAATTAGTATGGTCGTGCAGGTTAGAGGAAGCTATGGAATATGGAGAGTTCTTACATACAGTTCCAAAAAAGAAGATCGATAAAGAAAAAGAGTTGAACGTAAATTAATTTGATTCATATAAAAATTTACTTTGGAGGTTCTATTTATTAGAACCTCCGGAGTAAATGAATTACCTCGCCGCAAACAGCGAGGTATCTTAATTGATGATTTAATCCAACGCCGCAAGCGGCGGGGAATTTTACCCTAATGCTCTCGTCCGCCGAAGTCCAGCGGACGAAGGCGGATTCAAATTTGGCTAAAAACTTCGTAATAAATTTTCATTTCCAACCTTTAACATTAATCTATTATTTGATTCCAACTTTCATCTACACTTCTTAAAGAGAATAAACCAAAAGACTGAAATTTTCTTGTGCTGAGGAATAAACAAACAATCTCCTTTTTTTATTATTATAAATTATATAGTTAATAGTACATTTTGCGGAGGTTAAATATGAAATTCAAACTGCCTAATTTTATCCCCTTTATTTTTAGTGTAGATGTAAAAGAAGACATAATCAGAAAGAATGTTGAATATAAAGATGGTGATACTGGATTAGAAGGTTATTTGTGTTATGATAATTCTATTAAAAATAAAAGACCAGTTGTTATTGTAATGCATGAATGGAACGGCCTGGGTGATCATGTTAAAATGCGATGCGATATGCTTGCCCAATTGGGATATATCGCATTTGCAGCAGATATTTTCGGGAAAGGAATCCGCCCAATTACTTTTGAAGAAGCAAAAAAACAAGCAACAATTTATCGAAGCGATATTCCATTAATGCGAAGAAGAGCAAATCTTGCTTTCGAAGAAATTAAAAAGAATGAATTTGCTGAAACCAAAAATATTGCCGTTATAGGATATTGTTTTGGCGGAGGTGTTGCTCTGGAATTAGCAAGAAGCGGTGTTGATATAAAAGGAGTAGTAAGTTTTCACGGGCATCTTGATACTCCAAACCGTGATGATGCAAAAAATATAAAAGGTAAAGTTCTAATATGCCATGGAGCGGATGATAGAAACGTTACTTTGGATTCGGTTTTAAAGTTTATCGATGAGATGAAAAATTCCGGTATAAATTACGAAATTGACATATATGGAGGAGCAGTGCATGCATTTACAAATAAGAATTCGGGAAATGATCCCTCACGCGGAGTTGCGTATAATAAACAAGCTGATGAGCGATCGTGGGAAAAAATGAAAGAATTCTTTAAGGAGATTTTTTCTTAAAAAATCAACTTTGGAAGTCCGAAGAACTGGTATTATAGTATCAAAAAAATAACATAAAGATATAGAACTCTGAAAGAGTGAAATGGTCCATCTCATATATAATAAACTGATTAAAATATTAGGAAATAATTTGTAGGCTAGCTTACAGCCATAACCGGTAACCATTCAAATAAAAAGCTTCATAATATCTAAATAATTAATTTTAAAACGAGTATTTAAATTTGTATAAATATATATTATAGCGTTCGATAATAAAATTTATTAATAGCTATAAAGCAAACCTAAATAATTTTTTGAAAGAGAATTTAAAATGTCAAAATTAGGTTTAGCTCTCGGGGGAGGCGGGGCTAGGGGTTTAGCTCATATCGGCGTACTTAAGGTTCTAGATGAGGAGGGAATTAAGGTAAGCTCTATTACCGGATGCAGTATGGGTGCAATTGTAGGCGGTTTATATGCCAACTTCGGAAATTCAAAAGAGGTCGAAGAGTTTATTTATAATGCAATAAAAAGTTCAAAATTTAATTTATTAGATTTAGACACTTTAAATCAGAATGCAAAACCGGCAGATAAGAATTATTTTGAACAGTTTATTAATTTTATCGGGGAAAGGCTTCACGCAATAAAAGCTCTAGGACGTCTCTCATATTTTGATGAACCGGTTACGAATGATATTTTTCAAATGATTCCGGATTCGCCAATTGAATCTACAAAAATTAATTTTTCAGCAATTGCTACAGATTTGATTTCAGGAGAAGAAATAAACTTCCAAAAAGGAAGCCTTCGTATTGCGCTTAAAGCTAGTTCTGCAATTCCAGGAATTTTTCCTCCTGTTGAATTTGAAGATAAACTTCTTGTTGACGGAAGTTCATCGGAAAGTGTACCGGTTGCAAGAGTAAAAGAAATTGGTGCTGATAGAGTTCTCGCTATTGATGTAACCCGAAGTTTAAATATTGCACACCGGACAAACAACGTTCTGGATATATTATACAGGACTGAAGATATTACTTCTTATCATTTATCTCAATTAAGATTACAAGAAGCCGATTTGATTCTTCGTCCAAACGTGAAGAAACTTTCGTGGGCAGATTTTGATAAGACTGAAGAAATAATTAAAGCCGGGGAAATTACCGCACGAGAGAATATAGATAAAATCAAAAAACTTGTTCGTCGGAATAGTTATCTTTTGGCAATGGAGCAGTACCTAAAAAAAATTAAAGGGAAAGTGTAAACAGAGAATTTACTATCCTTAGCTTATCACTTTTTACAAATATTAAATTTCAAATAATGATTTATTTCTTATTCGCTAAAAAATATATCGGTGTTGATATTGCTTGATTCCCGTTATTATCTGTTGCTACAACTACAATTTTATGTTTTCCTTCCTTCACATTAAACCAGGCCCAGTCAAAAGGAGCTATAGTATCATAACCTAAATATTTATCGTCTCCAAAATATTCAACTTTAATAATTGTTCCTTCTTTATCGGTTCCAATTGTATTTATAATAACGTTTGAGCCAATAGAAACGTTGTCGTTATTATTCGGACCTGTTATTTCAATTAAAGGCTTACTTAATCCTAAGTGAGAATTATTAATTTTGACGTCGGGCATTCTTCCTGAATTCATAGTATTTATTAAAGTGCCAACAGAATCATCGCCGCTGATTTCCCAGCACATTATTCCGCCTAATTGATAAGCTTGTTCATAATGAACTTTTAATGAAATAGATTTGGGATCATCATATGTCCAGAATATTTTTTTTGCATGATTATACAGCCAGGGTGCCATCGCAAGTGTGTCCCAATAATATTTATATCCCATTGATCCAAGATTTTTTAGGTTATAATAATTTCCATACCCTGAAGAGAAAATACCTTCAGAATCTTTTGCCGGCTGATACAATCCATTATTTATCGAATCAACATCAACCCAATATTTCCCGTAAAACGCAGCTCCGGGAACAATCTTATTGCTGTTTATTCCTAAAGTATCCAATAAATATTTTACGGATTTATCAACCGAATGCGGAATAACGCCATTTGAATCATCATCGGGAGAAGTAAGAAGGTTGGTATGATGTGCGGTTTTGTTTTCCCAGTTACCGTGATAATCATATGTCATTAAATTAATCCAATTCAAATATTTTTGATCTGTTTTTAAATCGTAATTATTGATGTTCGGCTTATCTGAGGGGACTGCTTCGGTTAAAATTAATGCAGGATTTATTTCATTAAATCTTTTTCTAAATAAAGCAAGCAGTGCGGTTAAATTCTCTTTATCTTTTTTGTTATTATGAATTCCATCCAAACCTCCATTAAGAGGGAATTCCCAATCTATATCCACTCCGTCGAAAATACCGGCGGCAGCTTCCTCACCGCCTGCGTGATTTTTTATTGGTAAGTTTCCCAAAATATATCTGCTGATTACATCATCTACGAATTTCTCTCTTGATTCCGGAGTTAAAGCGGCATCGGAAATATATTTAGAACCTCCCCATCCGCCTATAGAAATTAATATTTTTAAGGCAGGATGTTCGGCTTTTAATTTCTTTAATTGATTGAATTGTCCCCGCAAGGACTGTGTTGAATCATCAGCTATACCATCAATACTCATTCGGGAATTATAAACCTGCTGATAAGCTTCATAGGCATTTCTAAAATCAGGTATTATTGATCCCGAGAAATCCGGCTTGGGTTCGCAGAAGGCATATATCAATGCAGTAATTTTATCTGCCGATCCAGATGTTTCGATATTCTTAACGTAATAATGCAGATGTTCGACTCCCCATTCAGGATAATAAGCAGCTACTACTCTTGACTGGGCTATTAGTACAGTCCCCGATAGTAAAAATATTAATGTTACATTAATAACAATCTTAGTAAACAATCTAATAAGTAATTTACCGGAAAGCATAATTAAGGCCGTTTACATATTCATTTAAAATGGTAACTTTAACTTTATATTTGAAAACCACAATTCTATTTTATTAAATAAATTGTTTACTAAGATATTAAAAATATGTTGAATATATTACTGAAATTTGAATTAGGAATTTAAAAGCCTTTTTACTTTTTCACTCCTTTTACCGGCACAAGCTTCAATCCCAACTGTTCCATCATGGTTAAATCGCTGTAAGCAATCCATTCACCTGTAACTTTATCTCCTGAATAAAAAATAACGCTAAAGCCGGGTACTGAAAATTTATTGCCTGCAGTTGGAGATTTAATATCTTTGGATGACGTACCCTCAATAGTCCATGTTCCCAACAACACCGAATCTCCGGCAGCAATTTTTTTATCCAATATTACTTTGAAGTCGGGAAACATTTTTCTCGTACCTTCAATAGCTTTTTTTAATGAATCCAATCCTATAATTGGCTTAAAATCCGGATCTATTCTTAATTCAAAATTCTTGACAGCTAAAGTGTCCAATGCACTTAAGTTTCCAGTGTTCCAAACATTTACGTATGCATTTATTAATGGTTCTATATTTTTCTTTTGCGGAACTGTTTGACAAGAATTAAAAAATACGACAGTTACTAAAAGGACGAATAACACCCTGAAGGAGAAAATTATAAAATTTTTCATATAAGCCTCCTTAATTTTAAAATAATAACTTTATAAAATTATGTTAATGAAAATTACCGGACGTGAAATGGGAACTACTATTATTGATCTGGTTTTTGAGGATTGTTTTTTCTGAATGCCCCTATAAACTGACATATTTGCAGAAATTACTGCATTCGTAATGGTAATTTATATTTTTTTCTAAAATAATCAATAAGAGAAAGAATTATTAAACTAAGTTCAGAAAGATTTACTTTATTTTTACTTTTAAGGTAGGTTATCACCTGGAAAACTTACAGTTGGATGAATTTCATAATCAAATATTCCGGTTTTAACTCCGGGATCTTCATCCATTATTTTTTTTGTTTCATTATCATCTGCATTAAAAATTCCTATTCCATTTAAATTACTTCCGTCCCGTATTGGGCATACAATAGATAATATACCTTTCTCACGCAGCTCAAAATTTCTTCTACCGTGTTCCCAAACTATTTCTTGCCGGTTTTCATAGTCTATTTTAGGACCGTTCTTTAAGATTACAATAGTATAGGTTTTTGACTTTGCAAGCATTTGTTTCATATATTCATCTGTTATAATACTCATAATATAATTTCCTGAAAATATTTTTAATCCGCTGTTCTTTAATTATTTAAGAGATAATTGTTTATTTCTTCTTCCCAATCTTTCAAATTATAATTGTACATTTTTTCGATTGAATACCTGTTTAACTTGTTGCCTTTTTCATTTAAACCGATGTATGAATAAGTTATTTCAGCAGAAGTTTTACTCTCAGATATTGATCCGCATTTGATCGTAATTGTCCAGTATCTGTTTTCCGTCGTTGCTAAATATTGAATTAGAAATTTATCAGGTTCATACTTAGTAACTCTCCAAATAAATTCTGCTTCATCATGTCCGTGCCCTGCAGTTTTAAAAGTAGTACCTTCTTCAATAATTTCTTTATCGGGATAAATTAAAACGGGACTCCATTCTTTAGACCATTTCCTCTCTTCGAAAGCGCTGAATAACGGGAATACAATTTTTATTTTTTCATTAAGAATGATTTCAGCAGTTTGAGAAACTTTTTCTGCTTTAAAGTTCATATTATTCAATTTCTATCACCATAATAATCAGCTAGACTAAAGAATGCTTCTTTAGGAATCCATGGTAAGCCTTTATATGTAGATTCTCCTGCTTCATTCACTGACTTAACAATCCCGTAGCTTGCAAGATCTAAATCAAATTTCGGAATATCATTATACATAAAACGAGGATTAATAAATGTAAACACAAATGCAGCATATACATTTTCTTTTTTAAAGATGTCGAGCAGTTCAACAATATATTTTGACTGTACGGATTCATCTCTATTATGGTTTCCCTTAATAACCAACTTACCATCTTTAATTTCTGTAATAGCCCAGGCAGCGCCTCCTTTGTCACCTGCACCTATATAAGCACATGTTCCAAATTCAAGAACAGCAACCGGTTTATTAAATTTATAATAAGCTGATAATTGTTTTATATAGTTTGATTTATTATAGGAGGCCCGGTAATGGTCAATACCGACAATATCAAATAAACTCCAATCAACATTTTCCCAAGTACCCGAGGCATAAGTTAATTTACCGCCAAAGTTTTGTCTTACATTTTCCACAACTTCTTTTAAATGTGAGTTAAGCTTTTTATAGACATTATTTTTCAACCCAAGAACATTTAATATTATTGACGGAGGACTAAACTTCTTTCTAATTCTCTCATATGTAGTTTCTCCATCAACAAATCCTTTTAAATAAATAGTATTTTCACAGCCGGCAATAAAAATTAAATTCCCGTTTTTTTGTCTTAATTTCTCTGCTGCTTTCGCACATTCTTTTAAATATTCCACAGCTTGTTCTTGAAATGCATCTATATAAGCAGGTGAAAACCAGACTTGCAATCCTGCATTCAAAGCAAATTCAGAAACTATTGAAAGCCTGTTAACATCAAATCCGGAAATTCTGATTGAATCGCAATTTAAATCATTTTTAATAATTTCAATTTCTTTCTTAATTATCTTTTCATCAAATTCCTGCCTGCTGAGCTTCCCTTCTGTGAAAAAGGTTCCGATATCATAATTTATTCCACGTAAAAACATTTTATTTTTTTACTGATTTATTAAAAAAGAATTGCTTTAATATTAAATGGGAATATTATTATATGTTTTAATGGTTTAAAGATAATTACTAAATCCAGGCTAATCAATTATATTAAAATTTCGAGCAATTTTTTCTATAGGACTTAGATTTAAAGCACAATATTAATTCAATAATTTTATGATAATGGAAGTTAAAATGAAATCAAATAAACACAAACCAAGAGAATAAAATGGCAAATATTAAAATTGCCGTCATTAATGAAAGCACGGTAGTGAATAATAAAAATGTTCCGGAAGTTGTTGATGCACTTCAAACTCAAGTAACTCGAGATTTTTCCCAAGCGTGGGGTATTGAAGCTGATTTAAGGTTTGTTTCAAAAGGACAAAAACCCAATACAGAAGAGTGGTGGCTGGCAATACTTGATGATTCGGATCAGGCTGGTGCTTTAGGCTATCATGATGTTACAAATGAAGGACTGCCGCTTGCAAAAGTTTTTGCCAAAACAGATTTAAACTATAATGAAAAATGGAGTGTAACAGCCAGTCATGAACTTCTTGAAATGCTTGGCGATCCGGAAATAAATCTTACTGTTTTTATTGAATCAAAAACAGGCGGGCGTCTTTATGCATATGAAACATGCGATGCTTGTGAAGCAGATAAATTCGGATACAAGATTAACGGAGTTCTTGTTTCCGATTTTGTCTTTCCTTCCTGGTTTGAATCTTTTCGCAAACAAGGGACTCAATTTGACTTTACAAACAACATTAAAAAGCCGTTTCAATTACTACCGGGAGGTTATATAGGAATTTATGATGTCAATTCTGGCTCCGGCTGGAAACAATTAACTGCTGAAAAAAATAATTTCCGTTCGCGTCCTCCGGTAGGAAGCCGCCGAGAACGCCGCCGTATTCCATTAGATGAGCGTATACTTAGTACGGCTTTTAAAAAAGGTTAAAAAAATGAAAACGCCAATAGATTACTTTACATATTTTACAATCCAATCAACCCAGCGTTTGTATATGTCAGTCGTTCTTACAATATCATGCGGAAAATGAGTATCGGCAGGATAAACATAAAATTCCGTATTGACACCATTATCTTTTAATGCATGATACATCTCGTAACTGTTTACAATAGGAACATTAGGATCGCCAGCATCGCCCATTATTAAAGTTGGGGTCTTAACATTTCTTGCGAGAACAATAGGTGACTGATCACGCCAGATATCCCAGTATTTTTTAACCCAGGGAGAACCGCCGAAGAAATAAATATCGCCTGATTGATAATATGCAATCGTATAATCCATTACCCAGTCATTTAGTGCAGCACCTTCAACTGCGGCTTTCCATTTATTAGGATAATATCCGCTCAGCCATGAAGTCATGTATCCGCCGTAAGACCAGCCTGTAATTCCGATTTTATTTGTATCTATTATTCCCAGCTGTTCCACTTTTTTAATTCCGGCCATTAAATCTTCGCCAGGACCCTTTCCGGTATTCCTAAATATTGCATGCTGATATTTATCTCCTAAATTAATACTTCCTCTATAATTCGGCTGAAAAACGAAAAAGTTTTCTGCACTGAATAGTTGGGCTAAGGGAGAAAATTTTACCGTGGAAGCTCCTTGTGGTCCGCCATGAATTACCAGTACCATTGGATATTCATTCCCATTTTTATAATCCGCCGGATATGTTAACACCCCATCTTCGTCAAATCCATCAGGACCTTTCCAGTCTATTCCTTCCGTCTTTCCGATTAATAAACTGTCAACAAAATTATTAAAACGAGTAAGCTGTCTGGGTATTCCGTTTATAGAAGACATCATATACAGTTCAACAGGATGAGTCGGAGTGCTACCTGTAAAAGCGATAACTCCCTTTTTCGATATACTTAAGCTACCGCCATTTACGAAAATATTTCCAAGATCAATCTGCTGTGCTTTTCCGTCAAGAGGCTGCTGCCAGATAACGGACTTAGTTCCTTTTTCACCTGAAAGCAGAAGAGTCTTGCTATCCGGCATCCAGATATAACTATTAATATTATGCGCAAGTTCATGCGTTGCATCTTTAATTCCATTATCGTTTTTAATATAAACAGCGTTGCCGTTATTTTGGTCTCCATTACGTGGACGCATAAATGCAAGCGTTTTGCCTGCAGGCGAATAATTTGGCCAACCTGAACCTTGAGCTTTTACAAATTCCTTCACTTCACCCCCATTTGTATCCACTTCAGCTAAAATACAATGCCATCCGTTACCTTCCCAAACATCCGGGAACTGCTGAAAGATAATTGATTTGCCGTTGGGACTCCATGCAACCGGTGAAATAGTTTCTTGATCCGTACAAATACTTTTTGTCCCATTAGTTAATCGTTTTGCTTTTCCTCCTTTTGCCGGAACAACCCACAAATGCCATGGCTGAACAATTGCTCTAACCGTGTAATTATTATCGGTTACCTTAAATGCATCTTCGTGGTGTTTTATTTGTTTTGGATTTGGAACCGTATCCTGGGCAACATAAGCAATTTTATTCCCATCCGGGCTCCATGAAAATTCACTAACTCCTGTTTTAGATTTTGTTATACATACAGGATCACCTCCGTTCATCGGCATAATATAAATTTGAGGCTTTTTAGTTTTATCTTCTTTTGATAAAAAAGCAAGATCTTTTCCATCCGGGGACCATTTTATATTTGAGATATCTTCACGCTTGTAAGTAATACTGCGAATTGATCCATCTGCAGCATTAATAAGATCAATTTCCTGCTTACTTTTATCTTCTTTCCAATTAGACCTGGAAATTATTACAGCTATTCTACTGCCGTCAGGAGAAATTTTGGGATCTGAAATATTTACCAGCTTTCTTAAGTCTTTGAGCTGAAAAGGTTTTTTATTTGATTGTGCTAATGTAACTCCGAAGGTTAATATTAAAATAAAAAAAGTTTTAGCAACTGATTTCATAATCTTACCTCAACGTATAGAGTTATTATCTTTTATAATTTTATACTTTTGTAATTTAAGAATAATTAGGATAACATTATTTGATTTATTTTAATGATGGCGGGGATTTTATCTTCAAAAAGATTAAAATGTTTAACTTATTTAAATAATTATTTTGAAGTGACAATTAAAAGTACTCATTTTAAGTTCATCTCAATAAAACTTAATATCTGTTGTTATAGTTCTCTTTCTCCCGAGATTATCCAGGCATGTAATTTTAACAATGCCTGCAACAGGTGTAAAGAATAATTTATTACCGGATTTTGTTTTTGCATAAAACTTATCGTTAATATACCAGTACTGCATAGCTACAGAGGGATCGGATGCAGCCATTAACATTACCTGTTCTTTACTTCCTTTTTCTATATAATAATCATACCCGGCGGAAGGAGAAAGAATTTTCGGCCCGTCACCCGGAAATTTTGCAGTACAATACGGGTTATGCGGAGGCGGTCTCTTAAACGGAATTTTGTTTTTTAAAAACCACAACGTTAATTCCGGATCATAATTCGGGTATGCATCTATTTTATATCCTGAGTCCGGTAAACACTCTGTACAATAACTTACCTTTTCATCTTTGCTTACATAAACCGGTTTATACAAATCACATCTTTTATTAGGGGAAACTTTGCTGATATAATAGTCTGTTATTAAAGATTTACAAAATTTAGAAGGTAATAATCCTGTTTCGCTGCATACTTCTCTTTCATGCACGTCCTTAGGCTCTTCAAACCATAATTCTTTATGTGAACGGTAGCCTGTTTTGTAATCGATTGAATTGAAGAGCTCAAACAATAACGGAACAGCCATCTCGGCACCGGATAATTCAGGTGATCCGTTGCCGTCAAAGTTTCCCATCCAAACACCTATAGTATAATCCGGGTTGTATCCTATAGCCCATGCATCACGTTTACCGTATGATGTTCCTGTTTTCCAGGCAATCTTCGGAAGGTTTGTGTAGGATAAAAATTCCTCAGGGAAATCGGGCCTTTCATTTGATGAAAGTATTTGACTTGTTAAATATACTGCCCCGGGTGTGAATAAAGGAGTTGAAATACTTTTATCTTTTCTACCAGAAGCAAGATAGTTTAATGGATACAAAACACCTCTATTTGCGAATACAGTATAAAATCCGGCAAGCTGTTCCAGCCTTACTCCGCACCCTCCTAATATTGCCGAAAGGCCAAGGTTCCTTTTTTCATCCGAAATATCCGTGAACCCTCCCTTTTCCAATACCGATAAAAATTGTTCAAGTCCAACCTGCTGGAGAAGTCTTACTGCCGGCACATTTAACGAGTTAATAAGTGCAAATTTTGCTGAAACCTGTCCATGAAATTTTAAATCATAATTTTCAGGCTCGTAACCATTGATATCGGTAGGTAAATCGAGAAGCCTCATTTGCGGAGTTAACAAGCCCCTGTTAAACGCCATCGTATATAATATAGGTTTTAATGTTGAACCGGGTGAACGTATAGATGTAATACCGTTTACCTGTCCTGAAGAATAATAATCGTAAAAATCAGCAGAACCGCAATATCCAACAACCGAATTATTTTTATTATCTATTATAATAACAGCGCCATTGGAAACTTGTTTCAGCTTTACTCGTTTTACATAACTACACAAAAGTTTTTCAGCGGTATTTTGAATTGAAGGTACCAGCGAAGTTTTTATCTCATCGTCTTTGAAGTTTTGCGCTATATATAAAGTAAAATGAGGGGCTAGATTCTTAATTTCAAAACGGCCTGCATTAATGGGTTCATTAAGTGCATCGTTAAGGTCCGACTTTTTGAAAACGCCTTCAGCCATAAATTTCTTTATCCATTTATTCCTCATTGCAAATGCAGTCGAATCATTTTTATCCACTCTCAATCCGTTGGGGTCATTCGGAATAACCGCCATTAAAATTGCCTGTGCCAGACTTAATTTACCGGGCGGCCTGTTAAAATAAACATAGGATGCAGCTTTAACGCCTTCCACATTACCGCCGTATGGAAGCATTGTCAAATACATTTCAAATATTTGTTTTTTACTGTAGTGAAGCTCAAGCTGAAATGCGCGGAAAATTTCTTCAATCTTTTTTAAATATGTTCTGTCCCCGGGTTCAAGCATCCTAGCAACCTGCATAGTTATGGTGGATGCACCTGAAACTCTTTTACCGGTGATTATGTTTTGAAAAAATGCTCTTACAATTGCTATTGGATTAACACCGGGATGGATGTAAAACCATTTGTCTTCTTTTTCTAAAATTGCTTTTACTAGGTAAGGTGAAATTTCATTAAGATGAGCTTTCATCCGCCATTTATCATCCTTGGAAAGGAATGCCGTAAGCATTGTTCCGTCTTTAGCATAAATTACTTTTGAGAAAGGTTTCTGTGCCGGCAGAGGGAAAAGTAAATCCAGTGAAATAATAAGAACTGATAGAGCTATTAAAGTAAATACAACCCGCGATTTGAAAAGAGGTAAAATATTTTTTAAAAAACCTATGACAATATTAATTCTCGAAACATTACTCATTTTAATCGTCGAAGTCTTGAAACAGAACAATCATCTTAATTGTAAAAACCCGAGTACAAACAGTATTAAAACGAGAAGATTTTCAGGATACTGTTTGTACTCTGAAGCATCATTATAAAAATTATTTCACATAAACAGTCCCGGCACCGTTAACCGAACTAATTTCGCCGTCGTACATTGCTTCTGCACTGATTACAGGAAGAACAAACTTACCTTTATTTACAACTCTAACCAGGTAATAAAACGTATCCTTGGTAAATCGTCTGGAGTTTGTAAAGAGTATCATCCTATCGTCTCTTATATCCATATATTGAATATTCATTGTACTCAAGTAATTTTTTGATATCTGCGGGATTTCGGATAATCTCGGATTATCAATTTCAAAACCGGACGGCAGCAAATCCGAAATGACAACATTATCTGCCGACACTTCACCACCAGTCATGTCAATCCTGCAGACCAAAAGCTGTCCCTGGTAAAAATGATCATTAATAATCGGGTCGCCAGTTCTAAAATCATAATAGCTTCTTCTTATTTTTACCCGGGAATCAAACTGTTTTATGTTTCCTTTTTTCACTCCTCTTATATTATAAAAATAATACACAGTTCCTTGCTTGCTTCCCTGAAGAGTTATTGATTTGGCAGCAGGATTTATATTTAATGTTACATCCTTTCCATTATAAGCGCCTACTTTTTTTCCGTCCGCATAAACATCAACCATCATGTTATAAAATGCTCCGAGCTTAGCTGCTTTTCCGAGAGCAAGAAATGCAAATGATCTATCTTGCGTAGAATAAATCGATTCCATCATACCGGAAAGATATTTAATCATAAAAGGGATTTGCTTGTTTGCCGGATCAACTTCAAGTAAAACGTTAAGCATTATTGCGTCTGCACGTGCTTCGGAGTCAAACGACCCGCCGGTTAACCTTACTGCTTTTTCGGGAATAAATTTGTCCGGGACAATCTCATAATATGCAGGCCATTTATCCATCAATGCATATGCACCTGCAAGTAAATACTTACAATCATTGGATACTAAATCCGGTTTCGATTTATAATAATTCATCGTGGAAATATCACCTCGTCCCGCATCAGCTAAAACATAAAGCGAATAAATTATTTCTTTTTCGGCAATTTTAGTTACGGTTACAGAATTATTATGATAATAATAGTAATCATACGTAGCTCTCTGACGAGCCTTGCGGGCTATATAGTCAAGAAGCTTAGTCAATACATCTTCAGAAACATTAAAGCCGGCTTTCTTGGCTTCAACCAGGAAATGCGCCGCATAAACAGTTCCCCACCAATTTGAATATGTACCTCCCTGCCAGTAGCTTAAGGAACCATCGTTCAGCTGCATAGATTCCAGTTTTCTTATACCCTCCTGTACAAAATAAACCGGGGTAGTTGTTTTATAAAATTGAGGCGCTACAAGCTTTGCAAGATCTTCGAAGTATAACTGCGGAAACAGTTTCGAAGTAGTCTGTTCTACACAGCCGTAGGGATAACCGACTAAATATTTTAAAAACTTTGCAAACTTTATTGCAGGAAATTTTGATATTGTAAGTTCGCAGTCTGTTGTTCCGGTTATATAATCACCAGCGGGAGGCAATTCAATTTTATCATTATTTCTAATCTGACCCGAAAAGTTATCGGTATAATAAGGAGAAGCCGGCCGTACGGCAATGTTGGTTTCGTTAACAGCCGTAGCAAACCCCGAAGTCTTTAGTAATATTTTCCCCGTACCTATCTGCTCACCCGTAGTAATTATAAAAGGAACAGTGGCAGTAGCATGAGCATCAACATGAATTTTCCGACTCTTGTAAGATACAATGTTAAGCGGTCCCTCAACATTTAGTTCTATGGTAGTATTTGCAGGCGAATCTGTTGTGTTAATTACAGAGACCGGCATTACAAGAGAATCCTTAGGCGCAAGGAATCTCGGTATCTGCGGCTCGATAATTAAATCATTAGATACTTTCATCCTTTTATCCGTCGAACCAAATCGATTACCATCATAAACAACCGCCATCAATCTTACTTCACCGTTAAAATCCTCAGGTATTTTCAAAGGGACTTTTACTTCGCCGCTGCTGTTTGTTTTTAATATTCCGCTCCAAACAGCAAGCAGATTAAACCTGTTTGTAGTTACAGGATTTGTACGTTTCTGCAGCTGCTTAGCAACTTCGTCGCCGCCTGTTGATTTTAGAGTAATTATTTCGGGAAGCAGTAATTTATACAAATCGTAGCTGTTTACTCTAAGCGGTCTTTTTGCATACATAAATGCATACGGATCAGGAGTCTTATAATTTTTTATTTGAAGAATACCCTCATCTACTGCTGCCAGAGTAACATATATATTTTTTTGTGCTGAGGTTTTAACTGCTATCTCCTGACTTACACCCGGCTTTATTTTTTCCGGAGCAATAATGTTTACTGGTAAATGCCTGCTTTTTCTTTCCACCTTTATTGAAGCAAAGCCGTGTGCTACCAAGAACGGTATCGACTGGTTAGCTGTATGTTTTCTGAAAAGCGTTGCCGTTACATAAACATTGGGGATATAATCTTCATCCATTTTAACTTCAAGCTGAGTTGATCTGCTTGTAACATCAACATATTTATAAAAATAAATATCGTTCCTTTCCAGGGTAACAAGCATTTTACCTGCAAAAGGTGTAGTAAATAATATCTTTGCTTTTTCTCCGGGTTCATAACTTTTTTTATCGAATACAATATCTACACGGCCTTCTTTATCAACTTGAAATGAAGATGCGGTTGTTGAGTACCAGCCGTAAGCATAAAAGCTTGTAGATTGATAATAATCGCTTTGTTTACGCGAAATTCTCAACTCATAGTCGCCGTTTATTGATACGACAACGGGGATATTTTTTTCTCCGCCTGATAAATCTATTTCCTTTTCCCACTGAACAACATCTTGTTTTTCAGAAGCATAAACATATCTTCCGGAACTGTTCTTCTTTAAAACCGTGTGCCATTCTAATCTTACCAATTTTGCATCAACTTTAAAATTTTTCAATGTATTATCGTTTTTATCAACAGCAACTGCTTTAAAATTTATTGTTTCGTTTGTTCCGAAGTAGTAACCCGGAGAGTTTATACCGATAAATGTGGTATCGGGATAAATATCAAAACTAGCCATCCTATTAACCGTTCTACCGGAAAGCCCAAACACGCTGACAAATGCATAACAGCCGACTATTCCGGATGATTTTAGGTCTGCGGGGGCAGTATATTTTATATCGGCATTTCCTTCATTATCAAGATTGCCTTTTATATATGAATTGGGAATATTAGGATTTTGAAAAGATGAATTGCCGAAATCGTATGCAGAATATTTTTTACTTATAAAAGTTCTATGTCTTAATTGTAAATCCGTTTCGTAACGCAATCCCGAAGCTTTAGCTCCGAAAAGATATTCGGCATTAATTTTAATTTTATTGAACTCTCCGGGCTTAATGTCTTTCTTTTCTGTTTTAAGAGTGACTCTAATTTTATCGGGAACAAAATCCTCAACATTAAAATTATAATCACCAATTAAGTTACCGGAGCCGGTATATACTTCAGCGCGGTACTGCCCTGTTTGAGCATAAGTTTCCATTTTAAATGCAATATCAAATGAACCCTGATCATTCAGGTTTAATTTAAATTCGTTGTATACTTTTCCGGTGGGTGAAATTATTTTTACCGATACCGGAACATCCTTAATAATTTTAGTAAAATCATCCCGGACTATTCCCGATAAATGAACCTGTTCACCGGGCCTGTATAACTGCCTGTCGCCATATAGAAAAGTTTTATAACCGGTAGTATATTCGGTTTGCCCGCCTACGTCAAATCTTGAAGTTTCAACCCCGGTTTCATTTAGATCTATAAAATTAAAATCGTCTCCCTTTTCTGCAGTAATTACCCTCGGTGTAAAATCTTGAAGACTTTCTTTAAGATTCTTAAAAGATACAACACCTTTGGAATTGGTATTACCGGTTAATATTATCTGGTTATTTGAGGAGATTAATGTAATATCAACATTAGATACCGGCTCCGTAGTCGCAATAGAATTTACAAAAACAAGTAGCTGATTTGAAGATATTTTTGCAATTATGCCGAGGTCCGATAATGCAAGCATTTTGGAAGCACGCCGCCACCTGTCTTCCGTTGAAGTAACATTAACTACAAAGATACCTTTTAATTTTTTATTTCTTATCGTATCCAAATTCACGCTAAATTTTTCGAGTGAGTTTGGATTATTCTGAAGCTTTTTCTTTTCCTTAAATAAAAGATGACCATAGGCATTAATATCATAATATGGCGTGTAATCATCATAATAATTGTATCGATTATACTGTTTCAAGAAAAACAAAATATTATTCTTATAAATCTGTGAAACCTCCACATCAACACCTGGAATATTAACAGTACTTAATTCCAGGTTCCTCTGGCCGGAAAGCATTAAGTATTTACCCTTTTGATCCGTAAAGCTTATTGAAGGTTCTAAATTTGCAAAAGTTATCTGCTGTTCAAATTCGTAAGCAAGCTCGCCTCCGTAAAGCCCCGGCAGACCTTTTTTAATTACAAGATCTATACTTTGAAGATTATCGAACGAACCTTCCATTCGGAAAGAATGTTCGTTAACATAAAAAGTTACTTCTTTCTGAGGACTTAATTTTACATAGTCTTTCAGCTTATTATCATCGACTCTTTGTGTAGTTGAAACTTCAATCCATTTTTTATTATCGCTTAAACCGCTTGTAACGCCGGTAATTGCAAGTTTGGTTAAAGGAGGCAGTTTATAATTGAAATTACGATCATCCTGCAATCCCTTTTTCCCGATTACGGACATTAATCCTTTTTTTATTAGAACAGAAAGTTTCTGCTCTTTGTCTGTTTGCTGAATATTTCCAAGATCAACGGCAATAATGTCGGAAGCTTTGTCAGTCATTATGTTAAAATTGTTTATTAACTGTTCGTCTTTATTAAAGCTGAGATAATCTTTTAACATTCCGGGATTAACAGGATAATTAAAATAAATATTTGCTTTAATGCCAACCTGGTACTGTTCATTTGGAATATGAGTCCAAAAGAAATCAACTTTTGTAACTTCAAAGTCTTGAGTCCTGAATTCGTAAGTATATGATTTAAGTGGAATATCTTTACCAAAAAGGACCTTATTAGTTATTACAGCTTTATAAGATTGTATAGGTTGAAGAGGTACATCCGGTGAAAAGATGAGAGTATTGCCCGAAATCCATTTGAATTTTCCCTCAATCTTTGGTTCAAACGATACATATTCATCACTGACCCATTTATCCTGCTCACTTTGAGGAGCGAGATTTTCGGAGAATTCAATTTTAAATGTGGTTAAATTTTTTATTTCTCCTTGCGGCGAAAAACGAACAACCTTAACACCATTACCTGAACAGGATAAAAACGTAACAGTTATTACTGCACTTAAAAGAAGGAATAATTTTTGTTTCACGACAGCCCCCTATATTAGTTTATATTTTAATGAGATTAATTTGTAATAAATTAATTTTCATGAAAGAATTCAAAGATAGAATTGATCAATAAATATCATCTAATATAAAAATCATTATTTGAATTGAATGAAAAAGTGAATAATGTTCCCTGATAATTGAAATACAATTTAAATAACTGAAAACTTAATTGGAAATAAAATTTTCATTTACAGAAAAAAACTTATTATAATCAATGTAATTAAATTGAATATTTAATGAATAGTCGAGTTGCAATTTATCCAAGATATATTCATATTATTTTTTTTAACTCTTCCTTTAACTCCATCTTAAATGAAAGTTTAATCCCAAAATTGTTACGGTTTATTAGTCGACAAGAACATTACCGGATCCCGAACAATATTTTTTATAAGATCGTAATAATGAAAAGATATACTGAACAGATTATATGAATTAAATTTATGTAACGAAATTAAATGTTCGCTTATACTAAATAAAGTAATATATTATCTTTTCGCGGTTCATTACTGGAAAAGCATTTTAATAAAGAGTCCTCCCAAAACGCTTCTGGCCTGAAATCCGTCTTTACGTGCTGTTTTTGTGTCATACCAATCGCTGAAAGGAACTCTATCGGGTGTATTGTTCAGGTACACTACAATTGTATGTATATATTTTTCAAAATCTTTCCGATCATTATACATCGATGCAACCCAGGTCATCCATTCGGGTTTGGTAAAATCTGCCCTGTTATCCAGAGGAAGACCGTATTTGTTTAATTTTGTAAGATAGTAAGGAAGCTCTTTTTTAAAAACCTCATCCGGGAAAAGATGGAGATCGAATAATTTATCCCAGACCAGATTGTATTTCATACTCCAGGTACCCGGTTTATCGAAAGCAAGTTTGTAATGATCTTTATCTAAAGCCATATCGGCCCATTTCTTCGCATATTGTACGGCTATCCGGTTATACTCGTCGGCTTCATTCTTTTTACCAGCCATCCCGCATATCTTTGAAAAGCACTCCAATGCCACAATAGCCTTGACCGAGAGATTTGTATTATGAGCAAGATGCCCGGTAAAATCATCGGTGCACAATTGGTTTTCGGGATCGAGTCCTTTTTCTTTAAGATATTCGGCCCACTTTTGCAGGCTGTTCCAGTATTTATCGGCAAATTGAGTATTTTTATCGGCTCTGCATACAGCATACGTAATGATAATCATATTGCCGGATTCTTCAACCGGCATCTGATCTTTTTCAGATTTTTCACCGCCTCCGTATACTTGTCCGTTTGCCTGGGGATATGTTCCAAGATCATGCGGGGCAAAGGGGAATTTCCATCTGGGCATTTCGGAGTATTCAAAAACCGGAGTAAGAAGTGCCTTTAGCAATACAGTATTGAAATACATAAATATCGGCGCCGATGGATAAATAACATCAACCGTGCTTATGCAACCGTTGCTAAAATTCTCTTTAGGAAAAAGCATAGGAGTTCCATGAATATCTGCAACCAGCTTATGTGCTGCAAATACTTGTCTATATGCCAGCGAACATATAGAAGAATAATCTGCTCCGCCATTATCTTTAAGTTTCAATACAAGATCTTTATCAAAGTTTTTGCAAACGCTCATCAGCGACTTATAGTTCGCAATTCTGCTTTTAATAACATCACTAATAGATTGTCCGTTTCTTTTCCAGTATGCAGGTAATTTTCTGTGAAAATATTCTATTGCATAAATGTCATCGTATGCAAGTATAGAATAAGCTTCTTTTATCGAGGCATTCACTTTTCCCATATTTATGGCAATAGCCTGAACCGGCCACCCGTCATTTCCGGTGCGAGGCATATTGAAGTCGTCGTTCTCCGGCAGCGTATCGTTTAATATGTAACTGTTTCTTACATAATCGGCCGGCCCTATTGCGCTTTGCTGTTCTTCAGTTTTAGGAGCGACTAAATAAACATATCCCCAATCTATTTTTACATCATCACCCTTTTTTTCTAGAATCGGCTGTCTTACCGATCCCATTTTCATTACTGTGCATCCTTGAAGATTTAATCTTCCCCAGACCACTCTTTGTCCGGGAGAATCCAAACACAGTTCGGCGCAATTATCAATATACACGGATACTTCATGAGTGTTTCCGTCTATTGATTTTACCTTCCAGGTAATATATGAGGCATCTTCGGAAATAAGATCCAATGAATCCGGTAGAATAGGATTTGTAAATATTAATTCCAGCTCTATGCCGGCGTCTTTGAAATTAAATAATGTTTGTGTAGGTCCAATAACTGTTTTAATCAATTTTAGCTTAGGCACCGATCCCACATTACTCCCAATAAGCCGGTATGTTTTCCCGTCGACTTTGACCATTATGAAAACGCTCATTGTCGATCCTGTCCAGTGTCTTGTATAATCATCCTCCGGATTATCGGCGAACGACCAGATGCTGAAATACGGATCGGCATTGATCAGCGGTATTGCCGGGGGACGTGTAACCGTGCTCTGTGCATTTATAATTCCCGGCAGCAAAATTAAAACAATCGAGGTAAGATAAAGAAGTGCTGAATTTCGCAAGCGAGACTCCATTAATTATTTGAATATTAATCATTTTTGAAATGGTTTTACACACTTAATTATTTTAAACTAAATGTTAGGCCATTTAATTCGGTGAACTTCTCTATATAATGAGATTAGAAAAAATAATTATATTAAAATATATTATAATCATATGAAATAAAAAGTTAGAAATCCAAAATAACAGACCTAAATTTATAAAGATTTTTAAGGAGAGCCTAAGCCGTATATTCAGATATCAAAATTCAGTTTTAATTATTTTTATTCAATCTTTTAATGAATAAACTATCAAGACTAACTGCCATTGGTCCGGTAAGTATAATTACTGCTGATATAATCATTATAGTAAAAGGAAAATCCGCACCGCCTTTAATAAATCCTTTCGGCCACATAACTATTGTTGCAACGAGCATATTAATAAAAACTGCTGTTGCAGCCGGGCGGGTAAACAGGCCCGAAAATAAGAGAATTCCGCCTATGAATTCCGTGTAAGAACTAAGATAAGTTAGGAAAGCGGAAAATCCCATTTTTGAAAAGTACATAATTGTAATATCCATCCCCAAGCCGCCGAACCATCCTAAAACTTTTCCCGAACCAACTTCAAATAAAATAATTCCTGCCGTACACCTGAGGAGAAATATACTTATAGCAATAAGAGAGCCATTAGTTGTTGTCATCCATTCAGCAATAAAATTTTTATTAATCATAATCTTTAATCCTTTTTCGCCGGCGTATAATAAAGTAATACATTACCTGAATTAAATTTTTTTGTCTTTATGAGTTTCAGATTTATTCTTTCTTTCACATTTTGAAATAATGTCTTTCCGGAACCTATTATAACCGGATTAATCATTAATCTAAATTCATCAATAAGTCCCGGTTTCATTAGATTGGAAATTAGATTTCCGCTCCCTAAAATTATAATATCTTTACCGTCCTTATTCTTCAAATTTTTAATTTCATTTTCAATATTATCTCTAATAAGTTTTGTATTATTCCATTCCGCTTTTTTAAGAGTTTTAGAAAACACATATTTATTTGAGGAGTTCATTTTATTTGCAACCACCGGATCGTCTTTTACTGCATGCTCGGTCGGCCAGTAATTAGCCATCAGTTCGTAGGTTATTCTGCCGAATAAGATTTCATCGACAGAATTCAATTGTTCAACTGCAAATTCATTAAATTCCTCATCCACATTGTGCCAGTCTAATTCTTTATTTGATCCTTCAAAATAACCATCTAAGGTTAAAAAATTGAATACAACTAATTTTCTCATTTTATATCAACTCCTAATTAATTTTAATCCTTTCCCAAATATTCCTTAAGTGAAGTACCGATAATACTTGTCCACCCAGCGGCAAAATTTTCTTTTGCCAGGTGCGGGTTATCAGCCGGGAATGTATCCAGTCCTTTATGAGTTAATTTTACTTTTGTTTTATTGCCTTCCGGAAATAATTCAAAAGTTACATACGAAATGCCTTCATACTCGTCATACCGCCAGCTGTAAGTAAGCTTTTTACCTTTATCAACTTCCGTAATTACACAGATATGCAAGTATTGTTTTTCGGGCGGTCCGCCGTAAAAACGGAATTCAAATCCTATCTCAGGCCTAAACTCGGCAAGATCAAAATACCATTTCTTCATTTCTTCTTTGTCAGTTATTGCTTTCCATATTTTTTCAACGGAAGCATTAAAAATTCTTTCAATTATAAAAGGTTCATTTTTCATTTTACTTTTCCAATTAAAATATAATTTGATATTTACTGCATTTGCAAATAACTATCCAATTTTTCAAGATTCTGTTTCAAGCCTTCATCTTCCTTGTGAGCTTTTATTATAGTTTCCCGCATCTCGGCTTTGTCAAATAACATCGGCCAGCAGTCGTGTCGCAGTTCGGATTCTCTCATGATCCAAAGTGGACCTGGTGCACCGATGCAGTACTTCGGGCGAGCCGTGCGGTTAAGCAGGAACGTACGTCAACAGTATCAGATCCTCGGCAATGAGATCGCTGCCCACCAGATGTAGCGGCGGACGGGGTCCGTTGAAGAATGGCTTGCCACTCCCAAGCACGACAGGGCAGAGGTAGAGTCGATACACATCGATGAGACCGGCCTCCGTCAGGCTTCGTGCCAGGACCGGGCCGCCAACGTCAATATTGCCGGTCAGTTCAGCCTTCAGCCTTCGTATTGCAGCCTCGAAGTCGCCAGATATCAGTGTGGCGTTGGGCCCAACTGATTTGAGTGAATGGGATACAACCCACTTGGGTTTGCTCCGCCACGCCACTGCGAAGTCGTGATCCTCCGCGTTCCAGTCAGCAAGGTCTTCGTCTCAATATCGCATGATCTCGTACAGGCCGCGACCATATATACAGCCGCTCAGGCCACGCATATGCTCGATGAAGTGACGAAAGGCCGAGGGCACGGGTGGCCCCAACTTCATGTGGTCAACGTAACCATCCAGGGACTGGTTCATTCCAAAGATAAGTTTTGCCATACTGCAAATCTCCTTCTCGAGTTTTTCAAAAACAGCTTGAGTCTGCGGCGTGCAGATTGCATTCTACCTGCATTTCGCAAGGCCCATTGCCGGTGCGATCCTTCACCGGGGGCCAGATTTTCGGTCCGATGTTCAAACACAATCTTTTCATGGGGAATTATTTCTTTGAAAATACTTTTGTTTGGATAATTTGTTCCATTCGGTCCGTGCATTCTCAAATTCCATTCCACGCCTGGTTGAAATTCCATTTTATGAATTGTACTGGTAAAACCGCTTGGTCCCCACCAATTTGGAATATGCTTTGGATCTGTGAAAGTTTTAAATAAAAGTTCCCTTGAAGCATTAAAAATGCCTGACTCTAAATCTTCCTGTTTACCTGGTTCTATTTTAAAAGAAGGTAAATTACTTGCAGCCATAATAAATTTCCTTTCAAACAATTTTTATTTTAAACTATCCGCTAGTTTATCAAAGGATTGACTCCAGCCCGCTTCCATTCCTTCAAGCATCTGAGGTGCTTGTGCAGACACACCTTTTGCTATAGTTTTCATAGTCATTTTGGTTTTACCGTTCTCTTCTTCAAATGTTACTGTAGTGAGAGCATCGATTAAAAGATTATCATCTTCATCAACTGCCTGATTTACAAAGACCAACTGTTCAGGCGGTTTTACCTCTTTAAAAACACCTTTCATCGGCCATCGCTGCCCGGCAAACGGACCCAATTCCTTTCCTGCCAGCATTACAATATGAATTTTACCGCCGACCTTTGCATCAATCTCACATATAGGGTTGGTTACGCCTTTTGGGCCCCACCACATTGCCATCATCTTCGGATCAGTCCATGCTTTAAATACAAGTTCCCTCGGTGCATTGAAAACGCGTGTGATAATTACTTCCCGTTTGCCAGGCTCTGCTATAAAATTTTTCTTACTCATTTTATTGTTCTCCCAAAATTTTATTTGATGCTGTCGGCAAGTTTATCGAACATTTCGTTCCAGCCAATACCGGTCATATCTTTCATTGAGCCGGCGGGAAGTCCTCTGTGAATTAGAGTCATTTCCGTTTTACCGTTAATTTCTTTCAGCAATACGGTAATTTCCACTTCAAGTGGGAAATCACCCTGCATCCCGTAGTGGGAAGCTGGTACGACATTACCGTGCTCGTCGGAAAAGCAATCGGTGCAAACCAGTTTTTTATTTGGAATAATTTCTTTATAAACACCTGTAATCCAGACATCTTGTCCTT
>JBJKQE010000082.1:0-15530 GCA_046705645.1 Ignavibacteriaceae bacterium
TACTTAATAAAACAGCTAATAACTTCTTAAAAACAAAGGCCCATCTACCGGGGAGATAGACGGGCTTGGTCCTTTCAAGGAATAAAGGGCAGGGGAGAACCCTTCATTCGGACCATTTTAAATAAAATATATTGGGGATTATAATTAGAATAACTGTTTGATATAATATAATAAAGAAAATAAAAATAACAAATAAATAGGTATATTATAACATTTAGGGATATTTAAATTATTTTAAGAAAAAAAGTAAAAAAACTTGATAAAATATTTAGCTATATTTAATTTACATTGATTTTATAATTTGGCCTTGCTATTTAGATGCTTTTCAAAAATAAGATATAATTTGTTTCATGTGGGATGAGACGAAAAATAATTCGTTTTAGAACAGATTGTATATCACTTATTATTATGGGGGTGATATCCAGTCTAAATTTCCAACTTTTTGATTCGTACAAGAAATTAGTTAGTTGAACCGAAAATACATTTTGTTTTAGTTTTTGGTAAGTACTGTCTATTAATAATTAATTTGAATATTAAGAGAGAGTATAAATAGATAAAATAAAAAGCAAATACATAAACTTTGGGAATCTCACTATTTAATAAATTAACTAGTGTTATAAATTAAAAAGGAGAGTAAAATGAAAAAGATATCACTTATAATTTTAGGTGTTTTGGTTTTAGCTTTAAGTATTTTTTTTACAAATTGTGCTACTATTGCTACAGGTACATCTCAGTTAATTACAGTAACCTCAAATGTTAGTGGTGCCGAAGTAATGCTGGATGGACAGCGCGTCGGGGAAACTCCGTTTACAGGTGAAGTCAAAAAAGATGGCAAAATGTTGACAATAGAGAAAAAAGGTTATAAACCTTATAACATTGCTTTAAGTACAACGATGGAAGGAATGTTTTGGGGAAACATTATTATAGGCGGAACCCTGGGAAGTATTACTGATTTTGCTTCCGGTGCAGCCTATAAATATGCTCCGGCTAGCTTCCAAGTTGAATTAATTAGTGATACTGTAGCAATAAGTAAATTCAAAGAAATGTTTGAATTGAAAAAGTTTGCAATGATTAATATGTCGAATATTGCTATAGATCTATCTAATAAAAACGGTAATTATTTAAATTCCCTTATTTATTTAGCTCACCTTAAACAAAACGAAAAATCTTACAAATTGATACAAGAATTACTAAATAGATCTAAAGGTGATCAAGTAGCCTTTGGCGATGAAGTAGTAAAATTACTTAATAACTGATTTGAAAAGAATTATAACATGGAGAATAATAATAACTTTTATTGTTATTCTCCTTTCAAATATTGTAGTATTTTCTGTAGAAGTAAGTCAAAGGGGAAAAAATAGTACCGTTCAAGATACATCAACAAGTAATGCTTGGAATTTATTTTTAAAAGAAAATGATTTCAATAATTTATACTTAGTTTTTGCCGGTCCGTATCCGGCAAGTCCGACTTCGTCTTTTGGTCATATATTTATTTTATTAGAACCGAAAGAAAATCGCCCCTTTTTACTCTGGCCGGCTATTGATTTCTCAACAACTAAAGATGAAAACGGCTCTCTAGATTTTTTCCTAAAGGGAATTTTCGGTGGACTTGCTGGAGAATATAGGATTGTTCCCTTTATAGAAAAGTACAGAGAATATACATTTATAGAATCTCGTCCATTGTGGTTATTTCGATTTCATTTAAGTAATGTTGAAAAAGATAATTTCCTCCATAATGTTTTTAACTTACAAAATAAACATTATCCATACAGATTTAGCAACAAAAATTGCGCAAGCCAAATCGATTCTTTATTAAGAATATCATTAAACGAGCCTTCTACTAATGAAAGGTTGATATTTTTTCCTAAAACTATTTTAAATAATTGGGGATCCCGTATAGATAAACCAATGTATATTGAAAGCATGAATAATATTATATATGATAATTTTAGAAATAGTAAATTGGACATATCAAACGATATTTATGATATAAAAAAATTATCAAATGCAGAGCTAGCATTATTATTAGATAAATTGGAATGGAAATATTCTCATGAGACAAATCATCTTACCGAACGACAAAAAGACTATTTAAAAAAGTTAAGAATCGCTGTATCAACATCAAAAGGGAACGCTATTGGTATTTTCAAAAAGTATAAAAAAGAGTTTGATCTTCATCCTTCAATGTTTGCAGGGAGTGGAATAAATTTAATTAACGGCAATACTTTTGAATACCTAATAAATTATCGTTTCGGATTACATGAATTCTATGAAAATACTAGTGTTTATCCGACTAACGATTATTTATCTTTACTAAAAATAGAAATTGGTTTAAGAAATAAAAATATAAGGCTAAACGAATTCTTTCTTTTTAATCAATTAAGTCTGCAACCAATTTCACCATTATTTAATTATTTATCATGGAGAATTGGACTTGGTATAGAAAGGGAAATAGAATACAATAATACGCCTTTAGCTTATGGATTATTTAATGGGATTGGATATACTGTCCCGATAATTAAGAACAACGTGAATCTTTCACTGCTCGCGGATGTCTCACCTATTTATGTTCAGCATTACGGATTTTCAGTTCTATACGGGCCTGAAGCAATATTACAGATATATTTTAATAGTAATATAAAACTTATGAATAATTTTAGAGAGATATTTACTTCACGAAAGGATATTAAAAATATATTTTATAACGAAACAAGTATCGGTGTCGACTTATCTAAATTAATTACAACTCTCTTTCAATTCAAATATTCAAAATATAATAAATGGTATTCTATTAAGTTAAATTATTATTTAAACTAAACTATTTAATTACTTTTAAATTTCTGCGCAGAGCCGGATGGCCGATAGAGTATAAAAATAAGTGTATATTTGAAATATTGTATTAAATGTTCGCCGGATTCATATCTATTTTACCTGAGTGGGGGACGCAATTTGTGATGTTATTATCAGCATCATCAACTAAATAGTCTAATCCTTCTTTAATTTTTAATATTACGGGATTCAGTGAGTAATTATCAATAGTAATTGAAGGGTTTAAATGTAAGAAAAGAAATAAATATTATTCATATAGTACCCGATAATGAAAGATAATTTATTTTTATTCATACCTCAATGATTTTATCGGGTTTGCCATAGCAGCTTTGATTGAATGAAAGCTTATAGTCGCTAACACTATCCCGATAGTTATTAATGCTGACAATGGAAATATTAATAAATCTAAATTTATCCTGTAAGCATAATTATCCAGCCACATCTTCATTAAGTAATAACTAACCGGCCAGGCTACAATATTTCCAATCAACACCCACTTTGTAAATTCTTTTGAAAGCATAAAAGAAATCTCCGTAATAGAAGCGCCGAGAACCTTTCTTATACCTATCTCTTTAGTGCGCTGCTCTATAATAAAAGCAGAAAGCCCGAACAATCCGAGACTTGCAATGATTATCGCAATAATCGCAAAAGAAGAAAATATTTGCTCTATACGCTGTTCACTTGCAAACAATGCAGCATAATTTTCATCAAGGAAATTAAATCTTAACGGACCATCCGGATTAAATGATTTCCATTTTTCTTTTAAATCACTTAGAAATCCCTTTACATCATTTGTCTTTATCTTTAGGATCATTCCGCCGTAATTATTTGCAAGGATCATCATAAGCGGAGCAATTTCTTGTTTTAAAGATAAATAATTAAAATCTGCAACAATACCTACTACTTTAAACCGGCGCTGACCGGAACGGACTATAGTTTTTCCGATTGCAGTTTCGCCTTTCCAGCCTAACTTACGGACTGCCGCTTCATTGATAATTACTCCCTCTGAATCGGACGGAAAATCTTTTGAAAAATCTCTGCCGTATAAAATATGGATACCTAAAGTTCGGAGATAATCAAAATCAACATGGTAAATATTTGCATGAATCTCGGTACCGTTTAATGATCCGTTCTTTGGAAATATTTCGGTTCCGTCTAAAAATGGGCCGCCGGGAACAAACCTGGAGATACTTGCCGAAATTACTCTGCTGTCATTTAACATCAACTGTTTGAATGCATCCTGATTTTTCCCTAAAAATCTTGTGTCGGGAAGAAATACAACATGATCCTTATCATAACCAAGCTTTTTATTCTGCATATAGTTCAGCTGTTGAAAGTCAATTATGGTTGTAATGATTAACGCAGTAGAAATAAAGAACTGAAATACTATTAATCCACTCCGTAATGATTTCTTAATTGAACCTGGCCCGCTGGATAAACCTTTTAAAACTTTAATAGTATTGAAAGATGACATAAAGAAAGCAGGATAAATTCCGGCTAATATTCCTACAAGCAGGCTTAATATAAAAATTACTAACAAAGTTTGGTACTTCAAGAAAAAACCGAAACCTATATTTTTGCCGGCAAGATGATTGAAATAAGGTAAAAGTAAGTCAATTATTACAAATGCACAAAGCAGTGCAAAAATAGTATAAAAAACAGATTCAGTCAGGAATTGCAAGATCAATTGTTTTTTAATTGAACCTATCGTTTTTCGTATTCCGACTTCTCTTGATCTTTTAACAGCACTAGCGGTAGAAAGATTTGTGAAGTTTACACACGCAAGTAATAAAATGAATAATGCCAAAGCCGAAAAAATATATACATATTGAATATCTCCGTCAGGTTCTAAATCAAATTGAGTATGTGAATATAAATGAATATTGGTCAGCGGCTGTAAAGAAAATACAAAAGTGTTGACTGCATTCTGAGCTTCGGCAAGGCTTACACCCATATCGTGCTGAACTTCAGGGACAATATGCTCTGCAACAATCTGCCGAAATTTCACTTCAAGTTTTTTAGGATTTACATTTTTATTTAACTGCAGATAAGTGTAAAATCCTAAATTGCTCCACGTATGATGGATTATTCGTAATGAAGTAAGACTGAGAAATGCATCGAAATGAAAATGAGATTTATCAGGTATTTTGTTGAATACGCCGGTCACTTTATAGGGAATTTTATTTACTCCTAATTCCAGTGTTTTACCTAATGCATCACTGCTGCCGAAGTACTTTTCCTTAAACTTCTTCGAAATAACAATACTGTTGGGCTGAACTAAATCATTTGATATATTCCCATCTATTAATGGAATCGAAAACATCTGAAAAAAATTTGAATCTGTAAATGCAATATGAGGTTCTTCAAATTGTTTGTCTTCATATTTTACATAATTGCTTGAAGGTACAATTCTCGTATAAGCTTTCACCTCCGGGAATGCATCTTTAATTCCTTTTCCAACTGCGACATCCACATCAGGATAAACTGCTACATTACCATTGCCTGTAACAGAAAGTTCTACCCTGTATATATCTTTGGCATCCGCAGGATAGCGGTCGTAGGTTAGCTCATTATAAACATACGAGGCTATAAGCATAAAACAAGTTAAGCCTACAGCCAATCCGAAGATGTTTATAAAAGAAAATATCTTATTTCTTTTGAAATTCCTTAGCGCAATCTTAAAATAATTTTTTAACATAAGCTCATCTCATTTATTCATATCTTAAAGATTTTACCGGGTTTGTCAAAGCAGCTTTAACTGAGTGATAACCAACCGTGACTAAAACTATAAACAGAGTTAATGCCGCCGCCGATAAAAAAACCCAAATACTGATATTAATTTTATATGCAAAAACCTGAAGCCACTTATTTGCAATGTAACATGCAACAGGCCAGGCTATTACATTAGAAAGTAATACTAGTTTTAAAAAGTCTTTTGAAATTATAACAACAATGTCGTTTACAGACGCTCCGAGAACTTTTCTTATTCCAACCTCTTTAGTGCGGGAACCAACAGAAAGAAGGGTCAATCCAAATAGCCCGAGACAGGAAATTAATATGGAAAGTATGGAGGAAATGCCTACAATTTTTCCCAATTTCTTTTCCACACTATACTGCTTTTGCACGTTGTCGTTTAAGAAAGTAAAATTAAAAGGCTGGTCCGGTAAAATTTCCCTATACATATTATTAATATAAGATATTGTTGAAGGTATGTTTTCTTTACCGATTTTAATCAGCATAGAATATTCTCCAAAGCCGGGGCACATATTGAGTATAACCGGAGCTATATTATTATGAAGAGATAAAAAATTATAATTCTTCACTACACCGATTATTTTCAAATTAGTTTTACCTTTGCCTTCCCAATCCCAATCCTTTATTTCTTTGCCGACCGCAGGCATTCCCCATCTCATATCTTTTACAAATGCTTCATTAACAATAACATCCTGCAAAGAATCAGTTGATGACCCTATTCTAAAATTACTGCCTTCAGTTAATTGGAGATTTAACGTTGGGATATAATTTTCATCTACACGGTAAATATAAGTTTTAAGAATATTTCCATTGTGCTTAAATGCTTTAACTCCGTAACCTTCTCCAAATGTTACGTTTGTACCGCTAATATTTATTACTCCCGAATGTCCCAGCATTTTATTTTTAAACCTATTTATTGCCTGCCCTCCTGCTTCATTTCCTAAATCTATAGGCACTACAATAACCTGGTCACCATTGTAGCCAAGGTTTTTATTTTGAATATATTGCAGTTGTAGCCAGATAATAACCGTACCCGTTATTAATATTATTGCCATACTAAATTGAATAACAACCAGCACCTTTGAAAAAATACTTCCGCGTATAATCTTCATTTTTCCTTTCAATACTTCAGCCGGTTTAAATCCGGACATTATAAATGAAGGGTAACTTCCTGCAAATAATCCAACGACTACTATTAGTGAGGTTAGAATGGTAATAAATCCTGGAGAAAATATTTTATTAAAGTTAAAATGATATGCTGTTAATTGATTAAAGACAGGAAGCAGCAGTTCAACAAGAGCTAAGCTTAGAATAAAAGCAGCTAGAGTTAATAAAATTGATTCAATCCAGAATTGTAAAACAATACTATTTTGTTTTGCACCTAAAACTTTCCTTACACCTACTTCCTTAACTCGCGAAGCTGATTTACCAATGGAAAGTGTTATGAAATTTATGCATGCAATAAGCAGTATAATAATTGCTATGATGGATAGTACATATGAATAGACCGGATTACCCGTGCTTTCGGATGAATTTTTTATTTTTGAAAAATGTACATCCGCAAGCGGCTCAAAGGATAATTTGAATGCATCGTCGGATTTTTTCAGCAATCCGTAAGCCCGACTCCCCGAAATATAATTACCATAATATTTTTCAATAAAATGATTTAAACTGTTCTTAACATCTTTAATTCCGGATTTATTCGAAATCATTATAAAAGTTGAGCCGAAAGACCAGTTCCAATCATTTTTTTCATTTTGATAACCGGGCATTTGAGAAATTGGTAAAAGGAATTTGAATTTTATACTTGAATTATCAGGCACATCCTTTACCACGCCGGTAACTTTAAAATCCTTTGCCTTATCATTCAAAAATATTTTTATTATTTTATTTATAGGATTTTCGGTCCCGAAAAATTTTGCAGCTTCGGTTTTTGAAAGCACAACTGAATTAGGCTGCATCAACGCAGTTGAAGGGTTGCCTTCCAAAAGCGGAAAAGAAAATACTTCAAATATGTCCGGGTCAGTATACTCAATCCCTTCATTGAATTTAGCAGTACCATATGATATAACGGCTTCACTTCCCACAAATCTTACGGCTGATTTAATTTTAGGAAATTCCGAAACCATTGCAGGGCCAAGCGGCAAGGGCTGTGCACTGCTTTCATGTAATCCGTTTGTCCTCAGTTCTTCGGTTATAACACGGTAAATTCTATCTTCATTTTTATTAAAGGAATCAAAGGACAATTCATTTTGCACGAATAAGAGAATTAGTATCGATACGGCAATTCCAGCTGATAGACCGGTAATGTTTATAAATGCATAAATCTTGTTTTTAAGAATATTTCTTATTGCAATCTTCAAATAATTTTTTAACATAATTTTCTCTTATAAGCATTCAGCGTTCAGCAAAAAGCTGGCAGATTAATGCTGAAGGCCGATAGCTATGTTCATTCATACCTCAAAGATTTTATCGGATTAGCTGTAGCAGCTTTAACTGCATGAGCACTTACCGTAAGTAAAGCAATTACAAGCGCAGCAACACCCGATATGGCAAAGACCCAAAAGCCGATACTTGTTTTATAAGCAAAGT
The DNA here is from genome assembly GCA_046705645.1 of Ignavibacteriaceae bacterium. Classification (GTDB taxonomy): domain Bacteria; phylum Bacteroidota; class Ignavibacteria; order Ignavibacteriales; family Ignavibacteriaceae; genus FEN-1297. The sequence continues at coordinate 8,176 of JBJKQE010000082.1, forward strand.
TCTGAAGCCACTTGTTCATAGTGAAATATGCGAGGGGCCAGGCAATAACATTTGCAATCACAACCCACTTTACAAACTGCATAGACAAAAGCGCAATCACCTCCGGTACTGAGGCGCCGAGAACTTTTCTTATACCGATTTCTTTTGTTCGCTGCTCGGTTATAAAGGCGGCAAGTCCTAATAGACCTAGACATGCTATAAATATTGCAATTATTGAAAAGACGGCGGCAATCCTGCTTGTCCTAATATCAGCCATGTAAAGATGCTGAAGATTCTGATCGAGAAAATTGTAGTCGAAGGCTTCATTACCTGCATACTTCTTCCATGTATCTTCGAGAAATTGAATTGTCTCATGTACATTTCCGGAAGTAATGCGGACTGCTGTGAACTTACCGAAACCGCCTTGGTGAAATAATAATAAAATCAGCGGCTGTACTTTCTCTTTTAGCGACTGGTAATTAAAATCATTTGTAACGCCGATGATTACATATTTTTGAACGGTCCGGTTTAAACCCGGCATATTCTGAATAACTTTTCCTACAGGATCTTTTAAGCGGAGGGCCTTAACTGCTGCCTCATTTAAAACTACTGCCGACGAATCGGAGGGGTGTTCTTTTGAAAAGAATCTTCCTTCAGTCATATTTATCCCGTAAGTTTTTGCAAAGTTCATATCACATGCTAATGTTCTTATATCCTGGGCATCGTTTGATGAATTGCCTTCGGGTTTAAAAACATTATCTCCGCTTTGGTTTCCGGGTATTCCTGTAGAATTACATACATTGAGAACAGAAGTATTACTTAACAGTTCCTGCTTGAAAGAGTCTATCTGCGACCCTATATCATCAGTCCTGTTTATAATGATTACATTTTCCTTATTGAAACCGAGATTTTTGTTCTGAATATATTTCAGTTGGTTGTATATAATAAATGTACTTATAAACAGCATTATGGAAACTGCAAATTGAGTTATTACAAGTATGCTCCTTAATATCGACTTTCTGTTTCCCTTCCTGCTTTCTATCTTTAACACTTTAACAGGTATAAAAGAAGAGAGATAAAAAGCAGGGTAGCTGCCGGCGATAATTCCAATAACAACGGCAAATAGGATGAGCAATGGAATCGAGTAAAAGTTATCCAAAACTCCAAGCCTTAATTGTTTCCCGGAAATATCATTAAAAAGCGGAAGCAGCAGCTCAACTAACCCGATTGAGATAAAAACAGCAATCAGGCTGATCAAGGTGGATTCGGATAAAAACTGGAATACTAAGCTGCGGCGGTTCGAGCCTAGCGTCTTTCTTATTCCGACTTCTTTCGCCCGCCTTTCAGATCTTGCTGTTGAAAGATTCATAAAGTTTATACAAGCGACAAGCAGAATTAAAAATGCAATAGCAGAGAAAATATAAACATACATGACATCACTGTTAGGTTCGATCTCGTAATCCAGGTGAGAATGCAGATGGATCGATGTCAATGGCTGCAGATAAAAGCCTATCCTGTTCCCAGCTGATTCAAATTGATTATAAGATACACCGGTTGCCGATTTAATCTGGGGTCCGATATACTTCCTCAGATCCTCGTTCATTTTCTTTTCGAATGTTGAAGGATCAGTTCCTTTTCGAAGTACAACATAAGTGTAGTAGTTATTGCTAAGCCAAATCTGGTTTCGGCTGTCGGGAATAGTGGTTAGAGAGCCTAGAAAGTCGAATTGAAAATGTGAATTTCTTGGGAAACCATCTACGACGCCTGTTACTACGTAATCGTTTTTACGATCCATATTTAAGATTTTGCCCATTGCATTTGCACTGCCGAAATATTTCTTCGCCATGGCTTGAGTTATTACAACAGTATTGGGTTGTGTTAAAGCAGTCTTAGGATTTCCTTCTAAAAAATGTAAGGTGAATACATTAAAGAATGTTGAGTCCACCCAGTAAAATCTTTCCTCGCTGAAAGCTTTGTCTTTATACCTCAGTACCGGGAAGCCGAGCTTTGCGATTCTTGTTGCTGAAACTACTTCGGGGAAATCTCTTAGCAAAGTCGGCTCAAGAGGTGCAGCGCTTACCGCAAGGTTAACATCCTTTCCGTTGAAAAATGCATGAAAATGAATGCGGTAAATCCGATCGGCGTTTTTATTGAACCTGTCGTAGCTTAGCTCATTTCTTATAAAAAGAAAGATCACAATACAGCAGGTAACTCCTATAGCAAGCCCAAATATATTTATAAGTGAAAAGCTTTTGTATTTTCTAAGATTTCTTAAAGCAACAAATAAATAATTTTTTAACATAATTTATTTCTGTGTATGAAAAATTTTATTTTTAATAATAAAGCAGAAAACTATAGTTTACTACAGTAAACATTATAATACATATTTCTTTCTGAAGCTATTAGATTTGATAAGGTAAAGTAAGTTTTGTTTTTTATTATTTTTGACAAAATGTTATCCTAAAGAGAGTTTCAATATAAAAAACAACTATAATGCCATGTAGAATCTTCAAAAATCTGCAGTTTACTAAATTCCCTTATATTTAACCGACCGGATTCGAACACCTGCGCCCGATAATGGACAATTAAATCTATCTTATAGAATTAAGATTACAGGCATACTGTTATGAGTAAGCTGTATAAATTTATTGTAGCGGAAGTTTGTGAATACAGAGACAACCGGATTAAGTATTTTTAATTCAGGTAAAGCCCCTTCGATTTGAAGGAGCTTTCCAAGTCAACTTTTTATATACCGGACTGAATATCAATATTATCATTAGTCTTTACTGTTTTCTTAAAGTTATTAAAATTATAACTGATCATTAATTGTAGTACCGGCACTTCACGATATAGAAATATAGTACTATTAAAATTAGTCCCATTATTAGCAATTTCAAGATCACCTGTTTTCAATATATTTCTGGCCTGAAGCGTAACGGATAATTTTTTATTCAGGAAATCCTGTTTAATTGAAGCGGAAAGCATAAGGAACGGTTTTATTTCGAACTGTGCCTGATCAATTCTGCCGAAGTAATTTCCGCTTAACTGAAATCTTGTATCGGGAGAAAGAGTTAAAGTAGTGTTTAATCTTGCATTCCAGTTAAAGTTATTTTTATTAACATTCAGATCAGCCAAATTACCTTTAAGGCTTGAGCTGAATAAATTAACAGCAGGGTCAAACCTTAATATTTTTATTAGACTAAAACTAGAAGATATTTCCGAACCGAAAGTATTATTGGTGGCTATATTGTCGAATGTACCTAATAATTTACCTGATGAATCCACCGAAAATGTTTGTGAAACGGTGTTTGATGAATTACGATAATATGTCTGTACCGAGAAAAATATGTCGCCGAACATTTTCTGATAATTGAGCTCAAAGGAATTTATATATTCGGGCAGCAAATAAGGATTGCCGGCAGTGGTTAAATAAGTGTCGGAATAAAAGGGAAACGGGTTTAAGAGATTTTCATTCGGCCGGTTGACCCTTCTGCTGTAGCTGAATTGAAGCTGATGATCTCCTATCTTTCTTGATAAATTAAAGGACGGGAAATAGTCTAACTTATTATAATTATATTCACTGCCTAATGTCTGCTGCTCAAGCAGTCTGTCCATATATTCGGTTCTTATTCCAAGCATAAAATTAAAATCATAAATAATATTTGTATACGAAACAAATGCCGCATAAACGTTATTCCTAAAATTAAAGTTATTTGTAAGAGTATTGTCTATTATAAACACAGACGAAGGCCAATCATAAATTTTATTTTCAACAATAAACTTTCTATATGAAAAATTAGATTGTATTCCCATCTCCAAATTGCTTTGTTCGTTAAAATGCTGGGTATAATTTAACTTCACTCTTCCTTCATTTCTCCTGGTATTGTTACCGAATACTGTTTTAAGAGGATCGGCATTTTTGGAAGAAAATGATTCATCGCTGTTATATTCATTAGTTGTGCGGACGGAAGGTAGCGAAACATTTGAATATGCCGCTTCAAATGATATTTCGTTAACCTTTGGTTCAAATTTATATGAATAATTAAATGTTGTATTAAAATAACTTACGGGTACATCTATAGTATTTTCATTTAAAGCATAAACTACACCGTTATAATTATTATTGAATACATTTGTGTTGATTGAAGTAACTACGTTAACATTACCGCTGCTTAAGGAAAGAGAGGCAGAGTTTTTATTATCAAAAGTATAATCAATCCCGCCTCTGCCGGTATATTGGCGACGTTTGTCTCTGATAGCAAGGGCAGTGGAATTATTTGTTGTACCGGAAGGTGTGTACGAAACTCTATCAACACTCTGGTCATTAAAGTTAGTATTGTCACGATAATCAAGACCACCATTAATATTCATCCCGTCAACATTATAGTTGATTGAGAAGTCGCCGTTATACTTATCACGGGTACCGCTGTTTATATTTGCAATCCCGCTTAAGGAATATTCAGTCTGCTTTTTCAAATTTATATTGATGATTCCGGCAGAACCTTCTGCATCATATTTGGATGATGGATTTGTAATGATCTCAATATTTTCAATCATATTAGCGCTGATTTGTTTTAAAGCATCCGCTCCTTGAAGTACGCTCGGTTTTCCGTTTACTAAAACCTTAAAGTCCGAACTTCCTCTCAGATAAACAGTACCGTCGGGATCAACACGGACAGAAGGCTGATCCTGCAGAACATCAAGTGCAGTCCCGCCGGATGCATTTAGGTTCTGACTTACATTTATAACTTTTTTATCAAGGTGTAATTCTTCGGCAGCTTTTTCACCGACTACTTCAGTCTCCTTCATTAAAACAGAACTTTTGTTTAACTTGATCTTGCCTAAATTATAAAGGCTTCTATTTTCGGAAACATCAATATTATTAAGGTATTTATTAGTGTAGCCAACATAACTGATTCTTAAATAATATTTCCCATGTGCAAGGTTTTCTAATTGGAACCCGCCTAAATTATCCGTAGATATTCCTCCGGCAAATGAAGAATCGTTTTGATTATGCAGAGTAACATTTGCAGAAGGGAGCGGACTTCCTTCTGCGGCATCTATGATTACTCCTATGATCTTTCCCTTATTAAATGAGGAAGCAGTACCGGCCGGCTGCCCATAGACAACGGCAGATATTAACAATAGTAAAATAGTAGATTTAATTTTCATATTAGAATTCCCCGATTAATAATAATTACATTTCAAATATAAACGCTGAAGATGGTGCTTTTAAGTTTTTTGTTTTAAGTGGTTTAATTTATCCTTAAACGGGTAAATGAAATTATTTTAGCGGGCAATAATCCGTATTGATCCAATAAGTAAAAGATAAAAATTGGTTTTTCCCCTTAATATATTCCTAATATGATAGGTTTTTAATTTTTTGGCAGAGATTTTAATAAACGAATTAAATATCACTTTTTCTTTATCAAACAAAAATATTCTCTCTGTTTTGAACAAAATAATATGATGTTAAACAGCCGGTTTCCATGCAACAGCAATTCCACCTGTAAGTTTTCAGCTGTTTAAGTCAATCATGTCTGCATTTCTTAAAAATTCTTTATGTTGCAGAACCTTTCCGATTTTATGAATTTAAGAATTATTTATTGACCGGCGGAAAAGCACCGATATAATTTCCTTTCTCTCCTAAAAGCTTACTTATTTCCGGTGGTAATTGCGAACCTGCTTCAGATGCAGGAAAAGCATTAAGCAAATGATAATTATCCAATTCTCGTCCTTTAAACAGCGGGCCGTTATAATTTTGGAAGTACTTGCTGTGAACTGAATATTCCGGATTAATTTTTTGAAGCTCATCGGGTGAATTTAAGAACAAGGTTTTACAATCATTATTTTGAAAAGTACTCCATTGAATTAATGGTACTGCATCATAATCAGTATTACGGACATATACATTATGATCCAGCTTTTTCAGCTGCGGTTTAGTAACCATTCCGCACAAAGCAGGCGGCTGCCATACATAAAGAAGAGGATGCTTAAAATTTTTATCGGCTACAATAAGGTTGTTTTCAAAAATATGGCCATCCCGTTCATCAATATCCGGTCCGGTTTTGGGATGCCAGCCGAAATGATCACTTTTTCCTGACCTGGTATCGCGGTCTATTAAAACCTGGCTGTTTACAAATGTGTTCTGATATACTTTAACGTTTGAAGAGTTACGCAGATGAATTCCTGCATCGCAGTTGACAAATACGTTACCCGCACAAACAGCCCCCTTAGAAATTTCAAACATGAACCCTGCACCAATCGGCCAGGTATCATTCGGAATGCGGTGCGTTTCATTATAATGAATATCTTCACACCAATTATCGATAAACACGCCGTCAACATTTCCTACATCATACCAGACACCAACTGAATTCGGCTGATCAATAATCAAATTATCCCGGCAGGTAACACGGTAACACTGGTTGAATATCTTAACTGCCGCAGGAAAGTATCCTTGTAAATGTTCAATGTTATTACGTTCGAAAATATTATTTTCAAGAAGTACGTCCGACGAAGCGATAATATAAATGCCCTCTGTGCTGGTATTGCTTATTTTACAATGACGAAAAGTCATATGATTACCCTTAAAATAACCGCCGGCCCGGGAACAGAAAGAAATTGTACAATTTTCGAATGTTGAACCGACAACATCATTACCGTGATTTTTTTCAGGATCTACACCTTGTGGATAATATCCTTCTATTTCAATTGCACGGTATGCATATTGAGTTAGCGTTATTCCCCGTATTGTCGGTCCAATTCTATCCGAAGTCTTTCCGTGAACGTCTTTCGTTGTTCTTAACAGCCCGACATTGAAAGCTGTTATCTCCACCAATTTATTTGTCGGATTAATTGCGAGATAAACAGTACTGTCTTCATAATCTATATAATATGAATTTGTGTCCAGTGCACCTTCCCAGCCGACAGATTGCAGAAACCTGCCGTTTACAAAAACCATGTCATTATTAAAGCGGCATAGAGGAACATCCGAACCATGACGATTGCGGCGCCACCAGCTATCGGGTTTTGACGGAAAAAGATGATCCCATTTAGTGATCCACAATCCGTCTTCTTGTTTCTTCCAGTTTTTTGCGGTATAGGTTCCCTTTAAAACAGGCCGTTCATCTTTATAAGGTTGAATTGTAATTCCCTGGTTAAAAACCAGGTTGCCTGTTCGATATGTTCCCCCGCGCATTACAATTGCATCACCTGTTTTTACTTTTGCAATGGCTGCTTCAATAGAAGTCGGATTGGAAATTGTTTCGCCGGACTGATCCTGTTTTCCATCCGGAGCGACATAATATATTTTACCTGTTACTTTCGGCAATTCGTAAGTCTTCTGAATTGGTCCGTAAGGTCCGCCCGATGGC
>JBJKQE010000083.1:0-7670 GCA_046705645.1 Ignavibacteriaceae bacterium
ATAAGGGAACTAACAAAGATATTAAAACAATCGGCAGAGAATTAGGAACGAGATTTATTCTTGCAGGCAGTGTTAGAAAATTTCAAGATAATTTAAGAATAACTGTAGAACTTATTGATGTAGATAAGGATTCTCAATTATGGGCTGAAACTTTTAAAGGAAAGTTAGCCGATGTATTTGATATTCAGGAAAGAGTTTCAAAAGAAATAGTTGACGCCTTAAGATTAAAACTAACTCCTACAGAAAAAGTTGTTTTGGAGAAAAGGTCGACTTTAAATGCAGAGGCTTTTGATTTCTATCTCCGGGCTAGAGATTTTTTATATAGAATGACAAAAACTAATATTCACTTTGCTATTCAGCTTTTCCAGAGGGCAATTGAAGTTGATCCGAGATATGCATCAGCATATGCAGGTTTAAGTGAATCATATGCGTATTTATTTCTTTATTTTGAAAGGAATAAAACACATCTTGACAAAGCAATAGAAGCAAGTTTAAAGGCTATGATGTACGATGCCACTCTTTCGGAGGCATATGCGGCACTGGCGCTGGCGCATTATAACGGCAATTCATTTGCAGAAGCAACAACTGCCGGTGAAAAAGCTGTTGAACTTGATCCGAATAATTTTACTGGTATATGGATTTTAGGCAGGATTTATCATAGCACTGATAGAGATAAAGAAGCAGTCGATTTATATAAACGAGTAAATGAACTTAATCCGGATTTTTATTCAGCTTATATGGATTTGTGTGCTGCTTATGAGAAGCTTGGAAATAAAGGAGAGTATATGCAAACGCTTCATAAATCTGCAGAAGCTTATCCGAGATATTTGGCGCAGCATCCGGATGATGCAAGAGCTTTTATATTTTATGCTACTGTTCTTGTACAGCTAGGAAGAATCGAAGAAGCCAAAATAAATGGAGCAAAGGCTCTCGAATTGAGCCCTGATGATGCATTAATGCAGTATAACGGAGCTTGTTTTTATGCAAGATTAAATGAGAAAAACTTAGCTATTGAGTTTCTTAAAAAAGCAATTCATACCGGGTGGGAAAATTATGAATGGATGAAGAGAGATCCAGACTTAGATTCGATAAGAAATGAACCCGATTATCTAAAATTAATTCAGGATAAATAATAAATATCTATAAACATAAATCGATCTAGAATAAAAAATATTAAGGTGAAAAAATGGCTGAAGTTATTGGAAATATTATTTCTCATTACAAAATACAAAGTAAAATTGGCGAAGGAGGCATGGGGGTTGTCTATAAAGCCGAAGATATGAAACTAGGCAGAACGGTCGCCATTAAATTTTTACCGGCACATTTAGCCTCTTCAGCAGAAAATAAAACCAGATTTCTTCAGGAAGCAAAAGCTGCCGCTGCTTTAAATCATCCTAATATTTTAAGTATTTATGAAATTGATGAGCAGAACGGCTCTTTATTTATTGTGATGGAATATATAGAAGGCGAAACATTAAAGTCTTACATTACAAATATTAAAACAGGTTCCGGAATACCCTTCAGCAAAGCAACCGAATGGCTGATTCAAATTAGCCTTGGATTAAAGTCTGCTCATGATAAAAATATAATTCACCGTGATATTAAGAGCGAAAATATCATGTTAACAAAAGATGATCAGCTTAAAATTATGGATTTCGGTTTGGCCAAATTGCAGGGAAGTACCGGCTTAACAAAAACCGGCACGTCACTCGGAACGCTTTCCTACATGTCTCCTGAGCAGGCTCAAGGTTTACCTGCGGATCATCGTTCTGATATATGGTCTCTTGGGGTTGTATTTTATGAAATGCTTACAGGAGAAACCTTATTTAAAGCTGAACATGAAGCTGCTTTATTGTATCTTATAGTAAATGAAGATCCTCCTGCCCCTAGTCTGCTTGATAGAAAAATTCCACATCAATTGGATATGATTGTTCAGAAAATGCTATTAAAAGATCCTGCGAAAAGATTCCAAAATGCTTCCGAGGTGATTCAAGCTCTCGAAGAAACTAAAACAGAAATTGAGAAATCTTCAAAAGAAACCAAAAAGAAAGCAATTGCCGTTCTTCCATTCGATAATATTAGTTCCGATAAGGAAAACGAATATTTTGGAGACGGTCTGACTGAAGAACTGATTGCTAATTTGTCTCGACTAAAAGAAATGAGAGTAATTTCAAGAACAACAACAATGCAGTACAAGGATACTAAAAAGGATATTAAAACAATAGGTAAAGAATTAGGTGCTCGCTACATTATGGAAGGAAGTGTAAGAAAATTTCATGATGACTTGAGAATTACTGCACAGTTAATTGACGTTGAGAGTGATGAACAGCTTTGGGCTGAAACTTACAAAGGAAAGCTTGCTGATATCTTTGATATCCAGGAAAAAGTAGCTAAGCAGATAGTTGATGCCTTAATGGTAAAATTGACTCCAACCGAAAAAGTTGAATTAACAAAGCGCCCAACATTAAATGCTGAAGCTTATGATTATAACTTAAGAGCCAGAAATTATTTATATCGTCAATCTAAAAATAATATACAATTTGCAATTCAGTTTTTTGAGAAAGCCATAAATCTGGACTCGCGTTATGCAGAAGCATATGCAGGTATGGCTGAAGCATATGCTATAAGATATGCATACTTTGAGCGCAAAGAAACCTGGCTGGATAAAGCATTAGAATTAAGCTTAAAAGCTATAATGTATGATTCAACTTTATCTGAAGCTTATGCTGCTCTTGGACTTTCATATTTTTATAAAGGTTCAATTGATGAATCATTAGTTGCAGTAAAAAAAGCTCTTGATCTTGATCCGAATAATTTTTTTGCTTATTGGATTTTGGGTAGAATATATTTTACAACCGATAAAGATAAAGAAGCAATTGAACCTCTTAAAAAAGTGATGGAACTTAATCCGGACTTTTATTCTGCCTATATCGATTTGCGAATGGTTTATGAAAAATTAGGCGATAAAGAAAATCTAAATGAAATCATTAAAACAACGCTTGATTACTTTCAACAATATTTAGAACAGAATCCTGATGACGGAAGAGCAAGAATATTGTATGCAAATACTTTAGTCTTTGTTGAAAAAATAGACGAAGCTAAAAGGGAAACTACCATGGCTTTGGAATTAAGTCCTAATGATAATGTGATGCTTTATAATGCAGTTTGTTTGTATTCAAGAATAGACGAAAAGAAACATGCAATTGATACTTTGCGAACTATTATAGCATCCGGTTTTGAACATTATGATTGGATAAAAAGAGATCCGGACCTTGAGAACATCAGGAATGACCCGGAATATATTGAATTGATGAATGGAAAATAAATACTAGAATTCGATTTTGTGAATTTTAAAGGAGACGAAAATGCTTGGAACTAAAGTCGCTCATTATAAGATTTTAGAAAAAATTGGCGGGGGAGGTATGGGTGTAGTTTATAAAGCTCAAGATGAGAAACTGAATAGGTTTGCCGCACTTAAATTTCTTCATCCTAATATGATAGGAGACCAGGATGAGAAAAAAAGATTTATTCAGGAAGCACAGGCTACGTCATCATTGGAACATCATAATATTTGTACGGTATATGAAATAGGCGAGACGGATGATGGACAAATATTTATTGCATTGGCCTATTATGATGGAGAAACTCTTAAGAAAAAAATCCAAACGGGTACATTAAAAATAAATGAAGCAATTGATTTGACAATTCAAATTGCCGAAGGACTTGCAAAAGCTCACGAACAAGGAATTACGCATAGAGATATTAAACCTGCCAACATAATGATCACTAATGACGGTGTTGTTAAAATTTTAGATTTTGGTTTAGCAAAGTTAAAAGGCCAATCAGGTCTTACTGTAGCAGGTACAACGCTTGGCACTGTAGCTTATATGTCGCCTGAGCAAGCCTCCGGAATTGTTGTAGACCATCGAACTGATCTATGGTCTCTTGGAGCTGTAATGTATGAAATGCTTACTGGAGAAGTTCCTTTCAGATCAGAGCATGAAAGAGCAATAATTTATATGATCTTAAATGAAGAATTGATTGTACCAAGTACATTAGATTTAAAGATACCGCATCAACTGGATTTGTTCATGAAAAAAATAATGGACAAAGATCCCAATAAGCGTTTCCAAAGTGCAGCGGAACTAATTACCGAGCTTAAGACAATTAGAAATGAAATAGAGAACACAGGGAAAACCGGAAAGATTAAAACTATAGCTGTTCTGCCATTTGATAACATTAGTCCTGATAAAGAAAATGATTACTTCAGCGAAGGACTTACAGGAGAGTTAATAGCTAATCTTTCAAAGTTGAAAGATATAAAAGTAATATCCAGAACAACTTCAATGCAGTATAAAGACACTAAGAAAGATATTAAAACCATCGGCAGAGAACTCAGCACACGTTATATAATCGAAGGGAATGTTAGAAAATTCGGAGACGACCTTCGGATTACCGCACAATTAATTGATGTGGACAGCGATACTCAGCTTTGGGCCGAAACTTACAAAGGTAAGCTTGCAGATATTTTTGACATCCAGGAGAAAGTTTCCCAGCAAATAGTAGATGCTTTAATGGTTAAACTTACCCCCACTGAAAAAGTTGTTCTTTCAAAACGTGCTACTGTGAATGCGGAAGCTTTTGATTATAATCTTCGCGCAAGAAATTATTTATACAGATATTCAAAAAATAATATACAATTTGTAATACAGTTTTTTGAAAAGGCAATCTCTCTAGATTTTAGATATGCCGAAGCATACGCCGGTTTGGGAGAAGCCTATGCAGTTAGGTATGCATATTTTGAAAGAAAGGATTCGTGGCTGGATAAAGCTTTGGAGCTCAGCCTAAAAGCTATTATGTACGATTCAACACTTTCGGAAGCATATGCGACATTAGGCCTTTCTTACTTATTTAAGGGGACATTTGATGAATCTTTAGTTGCAGTGCAAAAAGCACTTGAGCTTGATCCAAATAACTTTTTCGCTTATTGGATATTGGGTAGAATTTATTTTACTACCGATAAAAGTAAAGAGGCCGTCGCCCCTTTTAAAAAAACGATAGAGATAAATCCGGAATTCTATACCGCATACTCAGATCTTAGGATGGTATTTGAAAAATTAAATGATAAAATTGAAAAAGATAAAATAAATAATAAAGCTATGATGTTTTATCCTAAATATATTGAACAAAATCCAGATGATTCACGTGCAAGAATCTTTTATGCACAATTATTAGTCGTTAATGAAAAAGTTAACGAAGCAAAGAAAGAAACTACAACAGCACTTGAATTAAGTCCTAATGACAGTGTTATGCTGTATAATGCAGCATGTGTATATTCAATTATAAATGAAAAGGAACTTGCAATTAAAACTCTTCAAAATGCAGTTACTGGCGGATTTGAACATTATGATTGGATAAAAAGAGATACCGACCTCGATAATATTAGAAATGAAACTTGGTATTTAGAGTTGATGAAAGATAAATAGGATTATGAATTATGAATTGAAAAATATGGTCGAGCAGGCTGATAAGCTGCATCAGTTGAGAAAAAAAGATTTGCAGCCCGGAGATGAGGTAAAATTAAGAACCAGAAATTCCATTTACACAATAAAAGTAGATGAAGATGGAAGTTATATTGTTTCCGGCGGCTGGTTCGATAAAATGGCAATGTCACCGGCCAAGACAACCATAAACGGATGCACATGGGGCGGCAGTGTTATTAAGACGGATATTGTAGCTGCTTGCGGATTATTTTTAGAATTTGGAAATCGTCTTTTAACAAGTACAATACAAGAAATAATTTACTTCCCGAGAAGTATAAAAAACTAAATGTCCCGCGGATCGGGGCTAATTAATAATTTTTATTTTATGTATAATAAAAAGGTCATCATTAATGATTCCCTTTCTATTTATTAACTCAAAATTCGGAAAACTTATTGAGGTGGAAATATGATTGGTGAGAATATTCTTCATTATAAAATTTTACAGAAGCTCGGCAAAGGCAGACCTGTCCGCCGAAGCCAAATTAAAAAATGTGAGGTTTCAAATGATAGGTGAGAACATATTACATTACAAAATCCTAAAAAAATTGGGCGAAGGCGGAATGGGTGTAGTTTATAAAGCAGAGGACACAAAATTAAAACGGGAAGTAGCAATAAAATTTTTACCGCATCATGTTTTAACAAATGCAGAAGAAAAGCAGCGTTTCGAAATTGAAGCTCAGGCAGCAGCTGCATTAAATCACCCTAACATAACAACTATATATTCAATTGAAGAATCAAAAGATGATATATTTATTGTTATGGAATATATAGACGGAATAGAATTAAAACAGAAAATCAGCAAAGGAATACTGCCGATAGAAGAATCATTAAATATTATAGAACAGATAGGAGAAGGATTAAAAGCTGCTCATAAGAAAGGAATAATTCATCGAGACATAAAAAGCAGCAACATAATGATAACTCAATCCGGTCAAATTAAAATAATGGATTTTGGATTGGCAAAAGTAAAAGGAGTATCCCATATAACAAAAATGGGAACAACCTTAGGAACGACAGCCTATATGTCGCCTGAACAGGCAAGAGGGGAGCATGTAGATAATAGAACAGATATCTGGTCGTTAGGTGTAATATCTTTTGAATTATTAACCGGTAAACTGCCCCATTCTGGTGAATTCGAACAGGCAATTATTTATTCGATATTAAATGAAGAACCGAAATCACCTGTTTCTATAAGGAAAGATGTACCTCTTAAACTCGAACAAATAACTATGAAAATGTTGAGTAAAGATAAGGAATCCAGGTATCAGGATATTCCTGAGTTATTGAGCGATTTAAATGAATTAAAAACTAATGATAAAAACTCAACTAAAAATGAAGACAAAAAGACAATAGCAGTTTTACCTTTCGAAAATATTAGTCCTGATAAAGAGGCGGATTATTTTGCCGACGGATTAGCAGAAGAACTTATTACTAATTTATCTAAAATAAAAGAAATTAAGCTGATCGCAAGGACCAATACAATGAGATATAAAGGAACAGATAAAGATATTAAAACTTTGGGAAGAGAATTAGGAGCTAGATATTTAATGCAGGGCAGTGTCCGGAAATTTAGAGAAGACTTGAGAATTTCTGTTCAGTTGATGGATGTGTCACAAGAGAGCCAGCTTTGGGGAGAAACTTTTAAAGGTAAACTTGAAGATGTATTTGACATTCAGGAGAAAGTATCAAAGGAAGTTACTGCAGCATTAAGAGTAAATTTATCTTTATCTGAAAAGGTTGGTTTGACAAAACGTTCCACAATAAATGCAGAAGCTTTTGATAATTATCTTCGAGCACGAGAATTTCTATACCGGCTAACAAAAAGCAGCGTTCAAATTGCAATTCAATTTTTTCAAAAAGCTATTGAAAATGATACTCGCTATGCATCTGCCTACGCCGGATTAAGTGAAGCCTATGCACATTTATATTTCTTTTTTGTTAGGAATGATGAATTACTTGATCAGGCTATTGAATCCGGAATGAAGGCACTAATGTATGATCCCACTTTATCTGAAGCTTATGCAGCACTTTCTCTGGCATATTATAATAAAAAGTTTTATGAGGAAGCTTCAAATTCCGGTCAAAAAGCTATAGAACTTGATCCTAATAATTCTATAGCTTACTGGA
>JBJKQE010000084.1:0-4196 GCA_046705645.1 Ignavibacteriaceae bacterium
TATCTGTGAGAAATTTCTGTGAGTGTCTTTATATCGGATCTTGCTCCTGTTGAAGTTTCTGCATGAACAAATGCAGTCACTTTTATATCCGGGTTTGATTTTAATGTATCTTCAAATTTTTGCAGATAGACCGCTTCACCCCATGGAATATCCACAACAACAGGCTCTCCTCCGCATCGCGAAATTATTTCTTTCATCCTTCCGCCGAATACACCATTCACACAAACAGCAACTTTATCGCCGGGTTCAATTAGATTAACTAGGCAGGTTTCCATTCCAACCGAGCCCGGACCTGAAACAGGAAAGGTTACTTCATTTTTTGTCTGGAAAGCATACCTAAGTTCTGATTTAATATCATCCATTAAATTAATGAACATCGGATCGAGATGTCCGATCGTAGGCTTTGACATTGCTGCTAAAACTCGAGGATGCACATTTGAAGGGCCTGGTCCCATTAAAATTCTGTCGGGTGCATTAAATGATTTTAATTCCATTATTTGTAGAACTCACTTTCTATTATTAGATAATTTCAGCTTTCTTTAAAATTTTTATAAGGTCTTCTTTTTGTATTTCTGTAAGCTTGCTAAGAGGGGAGCGCGGTTCTCCACCGAAATAACCGGTTAAATCCAAAGCGGCTTTCAAACCAGCAACACCATAACTAGCAGTTATAGCTTTGTTGGCATCTAACATTTTCATCTGAAGTTTTTTTGCTTCCAAATGTTTAGCGTCCTGAACATAATTGTAAATTTGAACGCATTTATCCGGAGCTATGTTAGCAAGAGCCAGAATTCCTCCTTTAGCTCCCATGCATAATCCAGGATATAAAACAGAAGCTGTTCCAACAAGTGTTATAAAATCTTTAGGAGTAAGATTTATTATTTCTGATAGCCTTGCAATATTCTCATCACTGTTTTTTATTCCTATTATATTAGGATGTTCAGCTAATACAGCAACAGTTTCTGCTTCAATACTTACCCCGGTAAATTTCGGTACATTATAAATTAGGAGAGGAATTTTAAGATTGTCGGCGACTTCGGTAAAATATTTAATGAATGCTTCATGCTTCATCTGGCCTTTATAAAATGAAGGAGTAAGAATTAAAGCAGTATCTGCGCCGTTTTCCGCAGCTTCATTTGTAAGTGATATTGTCTCTTTAATTGAATCTAAACCCGTCCCGGCTATTAAGTGTTTGCCTGACGGAATATTAAGCTTCACAATTTCAATTAGTTTTAATTTTTCATCTTTTGTTAAAAAAGCGCTTTCCCCGTTAGAACCAAAGACAACATAACCGCTTAGTCCAGTCTTATTCCATCGAATAAGATTTTCTTTTAATTTATCGTAGGCTACTTCATTGTTTATAAAGGGAGTAGCGATGGGAGGCATTATTCCTTTAATCATATTTCCCTTAGAATTAAAATAAATTTAAAATTTGATAAAATTTTATAATCATGTCATCCCGAGCGGAGTCGAGGGATATTTCTAAAGTCGGCATAGTTCGAATAAAAAAAAGTAGTGCATTACAAATTAATTAAAATTTATTGAAAAATATTCCTTATTACAAAACCAACATTAGCCGGACGCTCGGCTAAACGCCTCATATACCATGGGTACCATGCCGATCCGTAACTGATTAAAACTTTAAGTTTGTAACCTTCTTTAACAAGTCTTAATTGCTCGGTTGTCTTAATTCCGTACAGCATTTGGAATTCAAGCTTATCTTCAGGAACATTTAACCTGACTGCGGCTTCTATAATTTTATTAACTACATTTATGTCGTGCGTTGCAAAGGCAATTCTCAATTTGTTGTCTCTAATTTCATTCAGCATAATTTCTGCCAGACTAAAATAATTTTTATCTACATCGCTTTTATTTTCAAAAGCAATATTATTGGGTTCGCTGTATGCACCTTTTACAAGCCTTATTGAAGGTTTAATGCTCAACAGATCCTTTAAATCTTTCTCGGTTCGTTTTAAATAAGCCTGAAGACAAATGCCGGAGTTTTGATAATTTTCTTTAATCCTTTTATAGAAATCAATTGTTGTTGAAGTATAAGGACTTCCTTCCATATCAATCCAAGTAAAATTATTTAATGACTTTGCTTTATTAGTAATCGATTGAAAATTCTCCAATGATTTTTCAAAAGAAAGATCCAAACCTATCTGTGTAAGCTTTAAAGATATTTCGCTTTCGGCATTATTTTCATAAATTTTATTAAGCACTTCAAGATAATGATTCGTAACTTCATCTGCATCTTTCAAATCGGTAATGTTTTCACCCAGGCGGGTAAAGATAGTCGGTACGCCTTTTTGTTGAAAGTTTTTTGCCGCAGTAATTGCATCGTTTAATTCCTCTCCGGGCATGAATCTTTTTACGGCTTTCTTTACAAATTTATAATTAGGCACATGATTAAGCAGCCATGGATTTTTTGAACCCCATAAAAGCAGTTCCCGTGAAATACCCATATGAATATTTCTCCAAATTATTAAATATTAAGAGTAATTAAGAAGAAATCACTTTCAAAATAGATTAAGCAGCGGAAAATTAATTGCTAATCTACGTTGCGGGATACAAATATCAATTGTCGAAGATCAAAATATTTAAAATATTTATTGAATTAATTTTTTAAGAATTTATATCGAATCGAATTTACGGTGCTGTCCTAATTTACTGAAATCTTTAAAATTATCTCCTGTCATCCCGAGCGAAGTCGAGGGATTTAATGAAATTTAAGGGGGTTATGGCTCGACTCCGCTCGCCATGACATCCTTTATCGAAAATAATGATACAAACTAGAACACTATTGGATTTAGGTAAATTATTTTTGTAATTGCAGCTTGAATATTGAAGAAACTTAAATAATATTTGAATAGAATAAAATAAATTTTTGGGTGCTTGGCTCAGTTGGTTAGAGCGCCTGCTTCACACGCAGGAGGTCAGTGGTTCGAATCCACTAGTGCCCACTCAAACCGTTTGTTTTAAAATTATCCGTAAAAATGAAGAATACTTTTAGCAGGATTTTCTTAGGATTCCATCATAATGCCATGCACAAAAAAGCAGCTTATTTTCTATTCCGATATGAACAATTCTCTATTTTAAAATAATCATTTTTTTAGAAGCCGTATAATTATCCGTTTTCATTTGATAAAAATATATTCCGCTATTAAGACCGGCTCCGTTAAATACAAAACTATTATTGCCTTTATTGCCATGGATAGTCTTATTAAAAATTCTGCAGCCGAGTATATTGTAAACAGTAAAGCGGACATTTCCCGAATCTTTCATTCTGTAGGGTATTATTGTTTGAGGATTAAATGGATTAGGATAATTTTGTCCCAATCTAAATTTATTAGGGATACTGCCTGTTTCAATTTTTACATTGGAAATATTTTTTGTCCCGCTGAAATAACCAGCTGTAAAAACCAAAGGAGCGTTCCAGTTTATAGCAATTTCGTTAGAAGCATAACTCCCTTGATCATCAACGTAGCAGCGTGCCGGCGGAGTTGAAGAATTATATAAAGAGTTCAATACATTATCCTGAAGATCATGATTTGGGCCTCCGGCCAGTAAGCCCGGAATTGGTTCTGTTATTCCGTCTGATGCCGAGGGACGATGGTGAGGATGCATCGGATATTTACTTCCGACATCCGTAATGTAGCTATAACCATTTATGTTTGTACCTAATATATAATTTAATTGCTCAAGCGCAGTGTTATAAAAATTCATGTTGCCGGTCAGCTTATATCCCATTATTAAAAGTACGGAATTGTTTAAAACGACAGCATTACTGCCCCAATAATAATCCGTAGTTTTTAATGTAACATTAAAACCGTCGTTACCTGCCGTATTATACAGCTGATTGCAATAATTAATTAATGAAGTTTTTATATTGTCTTTCGCTGCTGCATCTGCATCCGACTGTTGAGAGAGCAAGTATTCCATTTGAGCTAAAGATGTAACACTTCCCCAGCTCATAGCATAATAAATCATCCCTACACTTTGATAATTATTTAAATAATAAGATTGATATGTACTATTGTCTGTAGTATTAAAAAGTTCTACGGCAGCCCATAGCCGTTCGTCGGAATCATTATTGTCGCCGTATTCACCGGTAACTGTTCCTGACGGATTATGAAAACCCCCTGCAGGGACAATAGACGGATTCGCCTGCAGATACTGCCAGGCGTTTTCAGCAGCAA
>JBJKQE010000085.1:0-14641 GCA_046705645.1 Ignavibacteriaceae bacterium
CTCATTTAATAATCCTCTAAAAAATAATCTAAAAAATTTGATTTTACTTGGAATAAAGCTCAACAACCAACTGTTCATTGGCATTTAGAGGAACGTCAGCTCTTTCCGGAACTTGTAAAAATGTTCCTGATAATGAAGCTTTGTCAATGGACAACCAAGAATAAGTACTGTCTTTAACCCTCCTAAGAGAGCTGTGAATTGCATCTAATTTTTTGCTCTTATCTTTAATCTTTACTATGTCTCCAGCAGAAAGAAGAAAAGACGGAACATCAACGAGATGATCATTAACTAAAATGTGTCTGTGCTTTATTAATTGTCTGGCTTGTTTACGAGAAGAAGCAAAACCAAGCCTAAAAACTACATTATCCAACCGGCTTTCCAATAATTTAACTAAGTTTTCGCCGGTAATACCCTTCTGCTTAATAGCTTTCTCGAAATAATTTCTAAATTGTGTTTCAAGCAATCCGTAAGATCTTTTAATTTTTTGCTTTTCTCTTAATTGAATCCCATACTCAGACACCTTTGCTCTTCTGGAAACTCCATGCTGTCCGGGAGGATAATTTCTTATTTCAATAGGGCATTTTTCGGTAAAACACTTTTGACCTTTTAAAAATAATTTCTGTTTTTCTCTTCTGCATAATTTACAAACTGAATCTGTATATCTAGCCATTTAGTAACTCTCCGATATAAAAATTAAACTCTTCTTTTCTTAGGCGGCCTGCAGCCGTTATGTGGAATTGGAGTAACATCTTTAATAGAACTTATATCCAATCCCGCGGTATTAAGAGCCCTAATAGCAGCTTCTCTACCCGAACCAGGTCCTTTTACAAAAACATCAACTCTCCTTAAGCCCAAATCATACGCTTCCTTTGCAGCAGCTTCGGCAGAAGTTTGCGCAGCATAAGGTGTGTTTTTCCTGGATCCTTTAAATCCATTCTTACCAGCAGATGACCAAGCAATAGTATTACCGTAAATATCCGTGATCGTAACAATAACATTATTAAAAGTTGCCTTAATATGTGCAACTCCGTTTGCATCTACATGTGTTTTCTTTTTTGCTTTCTTTACAACTTTAGCCAAGTCTTTGAACCTCCAAGTTATCTAACGTTATTTCTTAGCGGGTGTTTTTTTCTTACCGGCAACAGTCTTTCTCTTGCCTTTTCTTGTTCTGGAATTAGTGCGGGTCCGTTGACCTCTGGCCGGAAGGCTTTTCCTGTGCCTAATTCCACGGTAAGAGCCAATATCCATTAATCTCTTTATATTTTGTTGAACTTCGGAACGAAGTGCACCTTCTACTTTATATTCAGCCGTAAGTACAGCTCTAATTTCCGCAATTTCTTCGTCGGTAAGATCCGATACCCTTTTATCGGGATCTACTTTAGCTTTTTTAATAATATCTGAAGAAATATTTGGACCTATTCCATAAATATACTGAAGGCCGAATAAAACTTTTTTATTTTTAGGTAAATCTACACCAGCTATACGAGCCAATTATATTCTCCTTAAAATTTTAATTATCCTTGACGCTGTTTGTGCTTCGGATTTTTACAAATAACTTTTACAACGCCTTTACGTTTTATTATTTTACAATTTTCACATATTTTTTTAACTGAAGCTCTGACTTTCATTTATGCTCCACTATTTATATCTATAAGTAATTCTTCCTTTTGTTAGATCATAAGGAGATAATTCAATTGAAACTTTATCTCCTACTAAAATTTTTATAAAATGCATTCTCATTTTTCCCGATATATGAGCCAATATCTCATGACCGTTATCCAGTTTTACCTTAAAATGAGCATTAGGTAATGTTTCCGTGACGATACCGTCTATTTTTATTGGTCCTTGTTTTGCCATTAACAAACTGTTAAAATTTCAGGTTTACCATTCGAGATTAATATCGAATGCTCAAAATGAGCAGAAGGCAATCCATCTAAAGTTAAAACCGTCCAGCCGTCAGAATTTGTTTTAACCGAGTACTTACCCATATTAACCATTGGTTCAATAGCAATTGTCATTCCTTTTTTCAATTTTGCACCGGTACCTTTATTACCGTAATTTGGAACTGATGGTTCTTCATGTAAAAATTTTCCAACTCCATGTCCGCAAAGATCTCTAACAACAGAAAATCCATTCATCTCAACATATTCTTGTACCGCTGAAGAAATATCATGTACTCTATTATCTTCGATTGCCTCTTCAATTCCAAGGTACAAAGATTTTTCAGTCACATCCATTAATCGTTGCTTTTCTTCAGAAATATTGCCAACAGCTACGCTTAAAGCTGCATCACCGAAATAACCTTTTTTTTGAACACCAACATCCAAAGAAATAATCTCACCTTCTTTAAGAACTCTATTACCTGGAATTCCATGAACCACTTCATCATCTATTGAAGTACAAATTGCCGCCGGGTAATCTATTGATGACCCACCTTGCGAATAACCTTTAAAAGCTGCTACTGCATTATTACTCAATATATAATCTTCTGCTATCTTATCCAGTTCTTTAGTTGTAATTCCAGGTTTAACATTTCCTTTTAGTAACTGTAAAGTTTCAGCAACTATTTTACAACTTTCCCGTATATAATCAATTTCTTTTTTTGTTTTAATATAAATCACATTTACTTCTATTATCTAATATTTTCTAGCCTTAACTTTCCCAGTTTTCATAAATCCGTCATAATGTCTCATAACTAAATGAGATTCAATTTGCTGTAAAGTATCTAGTGCAACACCAACAATAATTAACAAACTTGTACCGCCGAAAAATTGAGAGAATCTAACCGAAACACCCCAGCCCGTAACAAATGCCGGCAGAATAGCAACTATGGCAAGGAAAAACGAACCGGGTAAAGTTATTTTTGTTAATATATTATCTATAAATTCCGATGTTTGCTTACCTGGCCTAATTCCCGGAATAAATCCTCCTTGTTTCTTCATATTATCAGCAACATCTTTCGGATTAAAAGCTATTGCCGTGTAAAAATACGTAAAGAAAATAATCATTACTGCATAAACTACTGAGTATACCGGCGAAGTATATTGAAAATATGTAGCAAAATTTACAAGGAATTCATTATTTGGGAAAAATTGTAAAACCGTTGCCGGAATAAACATAATTGATTGAGCAAAAATTATAGGCATAACACCGGCAGTATTTACTCGTAACGGAATATATTGAGTAACGCCACCGTACACCTTTCTACCAACCACTCTTTTAGCATATTGAACCGGTATTCTTCTTGTACCTTCTGTTATTAAAACTACACCGCCAATTATAAGAATCATAAAGCCTATAATTATCAATTCTATGATAATACTAACGCTTCCTGATTTATATCTTTGAATTTCATCAAATACAGCATATGGAAATCTATCAATAATACCGATAAAAATTATTAAAGAAATACCGTTACCAATTCCTTTATCAGTAATTTGTTCACCAAGCCACATCATAAAAATAGTTCCAGATGTAAGGATAAGTACGGTTGATATAGTCCAGCCTATTCCTTGTACTCCGATCGGAACAACAGATACACCCTGATAACTTGTGTTAATAAGTTTAATAGTAACTCCCCATGCCTGGAGAGCTGATATTAAAACAGTTCCATATCTAGTTAATTGAGTAATCTTTTTTCTGCCGTCTTCACCTTCTTGCTGAAGCTTTTGAAAATAAGGGACAACAGCACCCAACAATTGTATGATGATTGATGAAGAAATATAAGGCATTATTCCTAATGCAAATATAGCTGCATTGGAAAATGCACCGCCGACAAACAAATCGTATAAACCAAATAGAGTATCTGCAGATTGATTTCTGGTGCTTTCCGCCAATAGTGTCGAATTAATTCCCGGAAGAGTAATATGTGCACCGAGTCTTACTATAATAAGCAATACCAAAGTATAAATAATTCTTTGGCGAAGCTCATGAATCTTAAAAATATTTCTGAAGGTATCTGTAAGTTTTGCCATTTATTCTCAGATTATATCGTTTCTATTGATCCGCCAGCTGCTTCAATTTTTTCTTTTGCAGATTGGCTAAATGCATCAACTTGAATCTTTAGTTTAGATTTTATTTCGCCATTACCAAGCATCTTTACCGGAGCATTTAGGCTTTTAATTAAGCCGTGTTTTTTTAAAACTTCGGCATTAATAACTTTTTCTTTTATCTTTTTAGAAGACATTAACTTTTCTAAAGAATCTATATTTACAACTTGGTAATAAATTTTAAATTTATTAGTAAAACCAAATTTAGGTATTCTTCTTTGCAGAGGCATTTGACCGCCTTCAAACCATGCTTTTTTCTTAGCACCTGAACGAGATCTTTGTCCGTTCATTCCACGAGCAGCAGTACCACCGTGCCCGGAACCTTCACCTCTGCCTACCCGTTTAGGATTTTTTCTAGAACCTTCTGCATACTTTAAATTACTTAGAATATCCATTATTAAACCTTATTACTTCTTAATTTCTTCCACTTTAACCAGATGAGAAACTTTTTTAATCATTCCTCTAATTTGAGGAGTATCATTATGTATTTTCTCCCAATTCGGTTTACCTAGTCCTAATGCTTCAATTGTCTTTTTTTGATCTTTAGGTCTATCAATAATACTTCTAGTTTGTGTTACTTTTAATTTTGCCATAAATTTCCTCAATTAAGCATTAAATAGTTCGGTAACTGTCATTCCTCTTTTATTTGCCATTTTTCTAGCATCAGTAATGCTTAACAGCCCGTTAAGCGTTGCTTTTACCTGATTATGAGGATTGCTTGAGCCTAAAGATTTTGTAAGTATATCCTGAATACCTGCAGCTTCAAGAACAGCACGAACTCCGCCGCCTGCAATTAAACCGGTACCCGGAGAAGCAGGCTTCAGCATTACTCGACCCGCACCGAACTTTCCGATAATTTCATGAGCAATTGTTCCTTTGATTACAGAAACATTTACAAGGCTCTTTTTTGCATCGTCTATTCCTTTTGAAATTGCATCTGTTACTTCATTAGCTTTACCCAATCCAACACCAACAACACCCCGTCCGTTGCCGACCACAACTATAGCATTAAAGCTGAAACGACGTCCGCCTTTTACAACTTTAGCTACACGGTTAATATGAACGACTTTTTCTTTTAAATCTTCTATTTCTGCAGATTTTACATTTTTCAATGGGATCTCCAAATACTAATCATTTATTTAGTTTCTCTTTTACTTAAATAATTTATCAATAAAACACTTTTAATTTCCGGCAACTAATTAGCTGCCGGGAGAGGATTCGAACCTCTACAGACGCCTCCAAAGGGCGTAGTCCTGCCATTAGACGACCCGGCAAGAAAAAACAATTAGAATTTCAAACCTCCTTCACGTGCACCATCAGCTATTGCTTGAATACGCCCATGATATCTATAACCGTTTCTGTCAAATACCACAGTTGTAATGTTTTTTTCTAAAGCTTTTTTGGCTACTAAACTACCAACAACTTTACTTTTTGCAATCTTGCCTTTAGCTTTTTTAATATCTTCAGCTAATTCTTTTGACAGAGATGAAGCAGAAGTAAGGGTTGTACCGGTTGTATCATCAATTATCTGAGCATAAACATTATTTAAACTTCTGAAAACCGATAATCGTGGTTTTTCAGGTGTTCCAGAAATATATTTTCTAATCTTAGTTTTAGACCTTAGTCTTGAATTTGCGTTTCTCTCAATCATCTTAAAATTAACTCCCTAATATTACTTACCAGCTGTCTTACCGGCTTTTCTCTTTATTTGTTCGTCCGAATATTTAATACCTTTACCTTTATACGGTTCAGGTTTTCTAATAGATCTTATTTTAGAAGCTACCATACCTACCAATTGTTTATCAATACCGGATATAACTATTTGAGTTTGTGCCGGTGTCTGCAATGTTATACCCTCAGGAGGTATAAAATAAATTGGATGAGAATATCCTAAATTCAGTAAAAGATTTTTGCCTTTTAATTCAGCACGATAACCTACACCGACTATATCCAGAGTTTTCTGGTATGCATTGGTCACACCTTCAATCATATTTTGAATCAGTGCTCTCGATAAACCATGAAGAGCTTTATTCTCTTTTGCATCATCGGGTCTTTTTACGGATATTTCATTATCCTTTATTTCAACGGCAATATTCCGATGAATTACACTTTCCAATTCACCTTTAGGTCCCTTTACTTTTAAATGTTGACCATTTTGTGTAACAGTTACACCTTTAGGAATTACAACAGGTCTTTTACCAATTCGTGACAATTTAAAACTCCATTAAAAAAATTACCAGATATAACAAACTACTTCACCGCCAACCGCTTCTCTTTTTGCTTCCTTATCGGTTAACAAACCTTTGGGTGTAGAGATAATAGCTATTCCAAGACCGTTTAAAACTTTCGGCAGTTCATTCGAGTTTTTATAACGACGCAATCCGGGGGTACTTATTCTTTTTAACCCGCTTATTGCAGATATACCATTTTTATATTTAAGCTGAATTCTTAAGATATTTTGTTTTTTATCTTCAACTACTGAATAATCATCAATAAAATTTTGTTTTTTAAGAATATCGGCCATACTCTTCTTCATATTTGAAGATGGAATATCAACTCTTATTTTTTTTGCTTTTGAAGCATTTCTAATTCTTGTTAAAAAATCTGAAACAGGATCAGTAACTGGCATAAATATTCTCCTTTACCAACTTGACTTTTTTAATCCCGGAATTTCACCTTTTAATGCCATTTCTCTTAGAACGAGACGTGAAACTCCAAACTTTCTATAATAACTTCGTGCTCTTCCAGTAAACATACATCTATTATGCAGCCTAACCGGAGAAGAATTTTTAGGTAATTTCTGTAGCGCATCAAAATCACCTTTCTCCTTTAACTCTTTTCTAAGCTTTGCATACTTATTAACAAGCTTTAGTCTTTTTTCTTCTCTAGCAATTAAACTTTTTCTGGCCATTAAATCTCCTATTTACGCTGTTTTCATCTCTTTTTTTCTAAACGGAAAGCCGAATGACTGTAAAAGTTCGTAAGCTTCATTATCGGTTTTCGCAGTAGTAACAAAAGTAACATCCATACCCAAAACTCTTGTTATTTTATCAACATTAATTTCAGGGAAGATGATTTGTTCTTTTATTCCCAAAGTATAATTTCCTCTCCCATCAAATGATTTATCGGAAAGGCCTCTAAAATCTCTTACACGCGGAAGAGCTATATTCAAAAGTCTATCCATAAACTCAAACATTCGTTCCCGTCTTAGTGTAACCTTAGCACCAATATTAACACCTTCTCTAAGCTTAAAATTTGAAATAGCTTTTTTTGCTTTTCTTATGCTGGCTTTTTGTCCGGTAATAGTTTCCAATTCTTTTACAGCTTCTTCCAAAATTTTCTGGTCCGCTACGGCAGCTCCAACTCCCATATTAACAACCACTTTATGAAGTTTGGGAACTTCCATTACGCTTTTATACCCGAATTTCTTTTTAAGTTCGGGAACTATATTACTTTTATATATATCAGCCAAACGAGTTTTTATTTTAATTTCTTTTTCCGGAGCTGCTTTGGTATCTTTTTTGGAACCTTTAGTCTGCTTTTCGGAACTTACATTTTTTGTTTTCTTCTCTGCCATTATTCAATTAAACCTTGAGTATAATAATTTGGTTATTAAATCATTTCTCCGCTTGTTCTGCTTACACGAACTCTTTTCTTTTTACCGGTTTTTTCATCTAAAATTATTTGAGAACCAAGTCTTGTCGGTTCATTATTGTTCGGATCAATAAGCATAACATTTGAAATATCTATTGAAGCTTCCTTCTCAATTATTCCGCCCTGCGGATTTTTCTGAGTAGGCTTTGAATGCCTTTTTCTTAAATTGATGCCTTCAACAATTATTCTGGATTTGTTCGGGAATACCTTCAATATTTTTCCGGTCTTTCCTCGATCGTTACCAGCAACTACCATTACATTATCGTTTTTATGAATTTTCATTTTACTTCCAAAACTTTATAAAACTTCCGGTGCTAAAGAAACTATTTTCATAAATTGTTTTTCTCTTAACTCTCTTGCAACAGGTCCAAAGATACGGGTACCTTTAGGTTCATTTTGATTATTAATAAGGACTGCAGCATTTTCGTCAAACCTAATATATGAACCATCTTTTCTTTTAACTTCTTTTTTTGTTCTAACTATAACAGCTCTTGAAACTTCACCTTTTTTTACTGTTCCATTCGGAATAGCAGCTTTAACAGAAACAACTATCAAATCACCAACGCTAGCATACTTTCTTCCGCTTCCGCCAAGCACCCGAATGCATCTGACTCTTTTTGCGCCAGAGTTATCGGCAACAACTAAATTCGTTTCTTCTTGAATCATTTAACTTTACTCCTTGCTTTAACTACTTGGCTTTTTCTACTATTTCAACTAAACGCCATCTCTTTTTAGAACTTAAAGGACGCGTTTCCATTATTTTTACTCTGTCACCAATATGGCATTCATTCTTTTCATCATGAGCCATTAGTTTGGTAGTTTTCTTAAAATACTTTTTATAAATAGGATGCGGAACCTTTCTTTCGATTGCAACTGTTATTGTTTTCTGCATTTTATTGCTTACGACTACACCAACTCTGGTTTTTCTTAATGCACGCTGTTCCATATTTAAGAATTAACTCCTTCTTTTTTATCTTTACCGGCCGATGCTTCTTTAATTAGATTCCTTTCCTTATAAACAGTTTTTAATCTAGCTAAATCTCTCTTAACAATTTTCAATTTGCCTGTGTTTGTTAATTGCTTTAGCTGATGGGTAAATCGCAAGTCAAGAAGGTTTTTTTCTTCTTCAGCAATTTGCTTAATCAACTCGTCGTCTTTTAATTCTCTTACTTCATGTATCTTCATTTAATCAAACCTTAATTATTATTCGAAATCCGGCCTGGCTACTACTTTTGTTTTAATAGGTAATTTATATGCACAAGTTTTTAATGCATCATTTGCAATTTCTCTAGATACGCCTGCAACCTCAAAAAGTACTCTGCCCGGTTTAACAACAGCAACCCAAAATTCCGGAGCTCCTTTACCTTTACCCATTCTTGTTTCCAGCGGTTTTTTTGAAACAGGCTTGTCCGGAAAAATTCTGATCCATACTTTTCCATCTCTTTTCATTTTTCTAGAAAGTGCAACACGGCAAGCTTCAATTTGCCGGCTGGTAATCCAATGCGGTTCCAAAGCTTTCAAACCAAAATCTCCAAAAGAAATAGAACTACCGCGTTTGGCTTTTCCAGCCATTCTTCCGCGCTGTGCTTTTCTAAATTTAACTCTTTTAGGCATTAACATAATAAAGAACTCCCAAGTATTTATTCAGTAACTCTTTTTCCTAATATTTCGCCTCGGCAAATCCATACTTTAATTCCGATGGAACCGTAAATGGTTTCTGCCCTGCCGTTTGCATAATCAATATCTGCTCTAATTGTATGAAGAGGAATGCGTCCTTCTTTGTATTGTTCCGTTCTGGCCATTTCGGCACCTCCTAATCTTCCCGAACACATTATTCTTACGCCTTCAGCTCCCATTCTCATTGCCGCGGTAATGGACATTTTCATGGCTCTTCTAAATGAAACTCTGCCCGAAATCTGGCTAGCAATATTTTCAGCAACTAAAAACGCATCCAATTCAGGCCTTTTAATTTCGGATATTTGAACTTTAACTTCTTTGTCCGTAACTTGTTTTAATTCTTGTTCAAGCTGTGTAATTTCTTTACCGCTCTTTCCAATTACAACTCCAGGTCTGGAAGTATGAATTGTTAATATTACATTTTTTGAAGTCCTATCAATAACAATTCTTGATATGCCGGCTTTTTTCAAACGATTCCTTATATAAGAACGCAGCCTATCATCTTCTTTTAATTTAACGGAATAACTTTTATTTTCATACCAGTTAGAGTCCCATCCTCTAATAATTCCCGTTCTAAAACCTATTGGATTAGTTTTTTGTCCCAAAAAAATACCTCCTAAAATTTATGCCTTTGTTGCAACAACAATTGTTACATGACAGGATCTTTTTTTAATTCTATAAGCCCGGCCCATAGGAGCTGGGGAAATTCTTTTTAATGTTGGTCCTTGGTTAACAAAAGCTTCCTTTACAAACAATTCCTCAGGTTCAATTCTTGTAGCTTCATCTTTATTCATTAAATTAGCTACTGCAGACCTTAAAACTTTTTCGGCATCTCTAGATGCGTGTTTGGGATTGAAGTGTAAGAATTCCAAAGCCTTATCAACCGATACTCCGCGAATTAAATCAATCACTAAACGCATTTTTCTAGGTGATGAACCGATATATCTATGTATTGCTTTTGCTTCCATTTTTTCTTAAAATCCTTTTATTCGAATTATCTTTCTACTGGGCTTTAGAGGCCTTTTCAGCTTTAGTTCCCGGGTGTCCTCTAAAAATTCTAGTAGGAGCAAATTCTCCGAGTTTGTGGCCAACCATATTTTCAGTAATATAAACAGGTATCATTTTATTACCATTATGAACAGCAATAGTATGACCAACAAAATCAGGTGTAATCGTAGATGATCTTGACCAAGTTTTAATTATTTTTTTCTGATTGTTGCTGTTTAATTGACTAATTTTCTCAGCTAATTTATAATCAACAAAAGGTCCTTTTTTAACAGATCTTGGCATATTTACTCTCTACTTAGTCCGTCTCTTAATAATTAATTTATTTGATACATTCTTATGTTTTCTGGTTTTCAAACCTTTAGCTTTTTGACCCCAAGGTGAAACCGGGTGTCCTCCGCCTGATGTTTTTCCTTCTCCACCGCCCATTGGATGATCCACAGGATTCATCGCTACACCGCGTACGTGAGGTCTTTTTCCCAGCCATCGAGTTCTTCCAGCCTTACCTAAACTTATATTTTCTTGTTCTGCATTTCCAACGACACCATAAGTAGCCAGACAATTCTGTCTAACCATTCTAACCTCACCAGAAGGCAACTTTAATTGAGCATAATCGCCTTCTTTAGCCAGCACCTGCAAGGCAGATCCGGCACTTCTTCCAAGCTGGCCGCCTTTGCCGGGTTTTAATTCAACATTATGTACAAAACTTCCCAAAGGCATTTCTTTTAAAGGAAGAGCATTTCCAATATTGATATCGCTTCCAGGGCCTGATTGAATTTTATCTCCTACTTTCAGTCCGTTTGGCGCAATAATATAACTTTTAGAACCATCTGCATAATATAAAAGAGCTATTCTAGATGAACGATTAGGATCGTACTCTATTGAATGTACCTTAGCTGGAATACCGAATTTATTTCGTTTAAAATCTATAATTCTGTATTTTCTTTTATGACCGCCGCCAAGATGCCGTGCAGTAACTCTACCAAGGTTATTTCTTCCGCCGGATTTCTTTAATGAAACAGTAAGAGATTTTTCCGGTGTGGTTTTCGTAATTTCTTCATAAGAGGAAACCGACATAAACCTTGTACCCGGCGTCATTGGTTTTAATTTATTTATTGCCATTTAATTATCCTGTCTTCAAATCGCTAGACTTGTTCAAAAATTTCTATTGTTTCATCTTTTTGTAAAGTAATAATCGCTTTCTTAAACTTCGGTGTCTTACCCGAAAATCTTCCGCTTTTTCTAAATTGAGTTTTGATTTTTCCCGGATGATTAATTGTTCTAACACTTACTACATGAACGCTGAATTTCTTCTCTATAGCTTTAGCGATTTCAATTTTATTTGCATTCGGATTTACAAGAAAACCGTATTTACCTTTATCAGCGGTTAAATTAGTCATCTTTTCAGTTATCAACGGACTGATTAAAACACCATGCATAATTAATTCACCGCCTCTTCTTTACTCTTAAATGAATTATTAATAACATCAACAGCACTTTTTTGAAGAACCAAAACTTGATTGTTCAATATATCATATGTTGATGCCTTATAAGCTTCCAATACTTTTATTTTAGGAATATTTCTTCCCGATTTATATACTGTTTCCGCCTTTTTGTCGGTTAAAAGTAAAACTTTCTTCCCGTTTATTTTAAAAGTATTTAAAAAGTTTAGAAAATCCTTTGTCTTTGGTTTTTCAAATGAAAAATCTTCAACTATAATAATCTGTTCATCTTTAACTTTATGACTAAGAGCAGATTTCCTTGCAAGTCTTTTTACTTTTTTAGGTAATTCCTGACGATAATCTCTTGGACGCGGCCCAAATATAGTTCCGCCGCCTATCCACAACGGCGACCGTGTTGTACCGGCTCTAGCACCGCCTCTTCCTTTTTGCTTCCAGGGTTTTTTACCGCCGCCTCTTACTTCTCCTCTTTCTTTGGCTTTGTGTGTGCCTTGTCTTTGGTTTGCCAAATAAGCTTTTACAGATAAGTAAATAGCATGTTCATTAGGCTCAATTCCAAAAATGTCGTCGGCGAGATCTAATTTTTCGCCGGAAATCGTGCCGTCTATTTTGTAAATATCTAATGTCATTTATATACCAATTATTTCTTTATCAATTCAACAAATGAATTAATTGCTCCCGGAACAGCGCCTTTTACCAAGATTAAATTTTCTTCCGGAAGAATTCTAACAACTTTTAAATTTGAGGCAGTAACATTTTCATAGCCCATTCTTCCCGCCATCCTTTGGCCTTTAAAAACTCTAGACGGATATGAGCTTGCACCTATTGAACCCGGTGCTCTCAATCTATCAGATTGTCCGTGTGTAGTCCCGCCAACACCTCCGAAACCATGACGCCTCATTACACCCTGGAATCCTTTTCCTTTACTTCTACCTCTAACTTTTATTTTCTCTCCTTCTTCAAATAAGTCAACCTTAACTTCATCGCCGATTTTAAATTCTGCAACTGAAGGAAAATTAAATTCTTTTAACACTTGTGCCGGCGCTAAGTTATTTTTCTTATACTGACCCAAGACAGGTTTGGAAATATTTTTCTCTTTCTTTTCTCCAAAGGCCAGTTGAACAGCCTGGTAACCATCTTTTTCTTTTGTTCTTATAGAAACAATTTTACACGGTCCGGCTAAAATAACCGTTACCGGGATTAATTCTCCCTCATTATTAAAAACACTCGACATTCCTATTTTTTTACCGATGATGCCAGACATCTTATCTCCAAATTCTTTAAAGCTTAATCTCAATATCAACACCCGCCGGAATATCCAACTTACTTAGTGAATCGACGGTTTTATTATTTGAATTATGTATATCAATAATTCTTTTATGTGCTCTGGTTTCAAATTGTTCTCTTGACTTTTTATCAACATGTGGAGATCTAAGGACAGTATACACTGTTTTTTTTGTAGGTAACGGAATTGGCCCGGAAACAATAGCTCCCGTACTGCGTACCGTTTTTATAATTTTCTCCGTAGACTTATCAATCAAAATATGATCATATGATTTCAGCTTTATTCTAATCTTTTGACCAGGCACTTAATTTTACTCCTTATAATTATTACACAGAAACCCCGCCAAAGGCGGGGTCAGGTAAAATCAAAATTTGATTACTCAATAATCTTTGTTACAACACCGGAGCCAACTGTTCTGCCGCCTTCACGGATAGCAAAACGAAGACCTTCTTCCATAGCAATTTCAGCAATAAGTTCAACGGAAAGATCAACTCTATCTCCAGGCATAACCATTTCGGTCCCTTCAGGAAGAGTTGCAACTCCGGTAACATCTGTAGTTCTAAAATAAAACTGCGGTCTGTATCCATTGAAGAACGGGGTATGTCGTCCGCCTTCTTCTTTTGATAATACGTAAACAGAACCATGAAACTTTTTATGCGGAGTAATGGAACCAGGTTTTGCAAGCACCATTCCTCTCTCTATTTCTTTCTTGTCAACGCCTCTTAGCAAAAGGCCAGCATTGTCGCCTGCAACAGCAGAATCAAGTTCTTTTCTAAACATTTCAATACCGGTGACAACTGTTTTCTTATGGACGCCTAATCCAATTAACTCAACTTCTTCGGATAATTTAACTTGGCCTCTTTCTACTCTTCCAGTTGCTACAGTTCCACGACCAGTAATAGAAAAAACATCTTCAACAGGCATTAAGAATGGTTTATCGGTATCTCTCTGCGGAATAGGAATATAACTATCAACCGCATCCATAAGCTCCCAAATACAATTATATCTCGGATCTTCTAAAGGAGCATTACTTGCACCTGCTTCCAAAGCTTTTAATGCAGAACCTTTTACAATCGGAATTTCATCACCGGGAAATTCATATGAAGTTAATAAGTCTCTTAATTCGACTTCAACTAATTCAATTAGCTCAGGGTCATCAACCATATCAACTTTATTCATAAATACTACAATTTTTGGAACACCGACCTGACGAGCAAGAAGAATATGCTCTCTTGTCTGAGGCATTGGCCCATCAGTTGCTGCAACGACTAAAATTGCACCATCCATTTGAGCAGCACCGGTAATCATGTTTTTAACATAATCTGCGTGACCGGGACAATCAACGTGCGCATAATGTCTTGTTGCTGTAGAATATTCTATATGTGCAGTTGCAATGGTAATACCTCTTTCTCTTTCTTCAGGAGCGTTATCAATACTATCAAATGTTCTAATTTGTGATAAGCCCTTTAATGCGAGAGCCATTGTGATGGCAGCGGTTAATGTAGTTTTAC
>JBJKQE010000086.1:0-116104 GCA_046705645.1 Ignavibacteriaceae bacterium
CCGGCACCCGACGCAATCTCAGTATAAAAAGGATAATTAATATCTTTAATAATTATTCCGATGCTTTTATCCTGTTTACCGTTTTTTAAATTTCTAGCAACACCTTTGGGCCTGAAATTTAATTCCCTCATAACAGATAAAATATGTTCTCTTGTCTGTGTCTTAACAGAATTTTTTCCATTAATTACAGCAGAAATCGTCCCTTTTGAAACACCTGCTTTCTTTGCTACTTCCTCAATTGTTAATTTTTCCATTTATTTCTCCAGCATTTTTTCAAATTAAAATGCCATTATTAAAGCTTTTTAATTCAAGTAATCAGAATTAAAAGATTTATTTTGATCCTCCATGTAATTCATTAGATATTATTGGATTTACACAATTTTTTATCACAACAAAAAACCATAATTTAAGTAAATATTAATCCATGAATTACCTCGGATTGTTAGTTTCATAATATTTAATATCGTGTCAAGGTGCATGTAATCCGGAAGGAATAGGCATTTTAGAAAAGGAATGAAAATAAAGGACACAGCCGTTCCTCCATTTTATAGCATCCTTATGTCGAATATTTGGAAGCATCGTCACAGAATTAAATTCTTCATCACCAATTTTACTCAGGTCATTCTTCTGATCAACTTTTTTAAATAATTGTAGCTTTCTTCCAATTAGCATATATCGAATTTAAAATGATTATATATAGAAAAATTAACAACAATAAATTATAATTCTTTTTATATGAACCTCTTTTTTCTTATTTGAGTAATATAAGTTTCATTGTTTGAGTAAAATTCCCTACCTCAAGTCTGTAAAAGTATACGCCGCTCGATAATCCGCCCGCTTTAAAGTTAACTTCATGATAACCTGCTCCTAACACTTTATTAACTAATATCTCTACTACTCTTCCCTGAAGATCATAAATAGTTAGCTTTGTTAATCCTGTTTTAGGCAAAGCAAAATTAATAGTTGTTGTCGGATTGAATGGATTCGGATAATTTTGACTTAATGAATATTTTGTTGGTATTTCTTTTCCAACATTTTTTACATTTGTAATATTTGAGCTAACTTCATTACTATAGTCTGATGTTATAGAATCTATATATACCCTAACTCTATATAGATAAATAAAACCTTGTTCTATGGTTTTATCTATAAATTGAGTTCCGTTGCCTTTTAAAGTATCAAGGATTGTAAATTTTGTATCTGGATTTTGTTCACGTTCTATTATCGTTCCGTCTTCACTTGAAGCATTATTATCCCATGTAAGCGTAATTTCGCCTGTCGTAGTTTGCTGTAAAGCAAGATTGGTTGGAGCAGGAAGCGTTGAAATATGAGATACACTCCAGGGACCGGAACCTGAAACATTAGTACCCTGAACACGCCAAAAATAAATATGGTTATCCACAAGTCCAGATATTACGTATGTTGTATCTGTAGTTGAAACAGAAATGAAATTCGAAGTAAAAGTCTGTTTATTTGAAACCTGGATATTATATTGATCAGCATATTTTGCTGGGTTCCAGGTCAGGGTATACCATCCATCCCTTCCGGAATAAATGACGGCTTGCACTAACAAGGGCATAGGAGGTAATGGTATGGATGTAGTAAAATGCCACATATTGCTCCATGGACCATATCCATTTGCACTTTTTACCTGTACACGCCAATAATAATGTTTACCTTTTAACAAACCGCTGATTGTTTCAACAGTATCTGTGGTAGAATCTATCTTAACATTATTTGTAAAATTTATACCAGTTGATAATTGAATAATATACTTTTCAGCATTGTTTGCTTTGTGCCATTTAAAAGTAATTGTTGTGTCCAAATCATTTTGAAGATCAGGCGGATAAGTTAAAGTGGTCTTTCCAAAAAATGATGTGCCGACAGAAAGTACAGGATTACTCCATGTAATCCAGTTTGAAAGATCAAAATTATATGGGCTGTCTGCAATACTGTCAGTTTTTACTGTATCTTTTCCAAATAAAAACTTGTTAACAAAAGCATTGATTTCCGGAATCTGGTTGTTTGGAACTTGGCAATGTGTGTGGCCTCCTACAATAGAAAAGCCAAATCTATCCGGAATGCCTAAAGCTTTATAAACTTGTTTAGCAGCCATACTGGCAACATAGCATGATGGATTTGACAGCCATGTATAACTAGGATTTGCTGTAGCATATAAAGCCCGTGGGGCAACCATTGCCATTAACTCGTGATGATCTTCCGGAAGACGATAAACATAGTCACCTGCAAATTGATGCATTGCATCCATAAACCAATTATAATCTGTGTTATCTATTTCTTCCACATTAGTGCCGGCACTGTAATGCGAATATCTCCACGACGTGGCACCGCCTCCGCCGGATTCAAGAGCAATCGTAAGCGCTACACGTTCATCAAAAGCTCCGGAAAAGAGTGCCATTTTTCCTGCATAAGAGCATCCGGCAACTGCTATGTGTTTCATATCTACTCGAAGAACATTTTTAACCAATTCTAATCCATCTATGATACGACTAACTCCCCAGGCCCAGGCGCTGTATTGCCCTGTATTTGTAGGATTAAGATTAGGATAAAGACGGTAATACGGATCCGAAGTACTAGGACTACCGTACGCTGATACTTGATTAGCATTAAATGTTAATTGTATGATATTATGACTGGTAAGAATACTGGAAGGAAGTATAAAGTTAACAGGAGTATTCATACCAATAATTACAGGAAATGGACCGGTACCGGAAGGAGGAATAACCTTGGAAGTGAGTGTTAGTGTTTTACCGTTCA
Organism: Ignavibacteriaceae bacterium; assembly: GCA_046705645.1. Lineage (GTDB taxonomy): Bacteria > Bacteroidota > Ignavibacteria > Ignavibacteriales > Ignavibacteriaceae > FEN-1297. The sequence goes on from JBJKQE010000086.1 coordinate 2,779, forward strand.
CGGTAACATTTACACTGAGTATACTATCAGAATTCGAATAGCCTGCGGTAACACTGTCGGGTGGGACAGGCTTTTCTCCAATTTCATATTTTTGTATCTGAGCCCCAATCTCATTGCGCCTGCATTCCCAGTCGGAGTAATGCGAAATTTGACCTCTCCCGTCTGCCCACTCAAATGGGTCAGGTAAAGACTTAATAACAGGCAGCTCGCCGAAAGAAGGTAAATAAGGTACCGGATAAGTAGCGCCTGTATCTTCAACGCTGTAAACCAGCGGCATTGTTTGAGCAGAAGCATCAACAATTAACAACACACTTAATAAAATTGTTAGAAATGCTATTTTTATCTTCATTTAATAATCTTCCAATATTAATATGATTATTACTTATTCAATAAAGAATTAAAACCTATTCGTATCTGTATACTTGACATTTTATATTTTATCTTGCATTGAAAATCCTGCTTTAAGGTTTATAGAGATCATTCCTTGCCCATTATAAGTAGAATCCATTTTCCCATGTTCCGCCGGGCTTCCGCAAATTCTCCATGTTCAATTCTCAATTTTTTATTTTCAAAAAAATCTTACATCAATGTGCACAAGTTTCATAATATATCAATCTCAATCACTTGTATTTGTACAAGCGTACTTTCTGGATACTAAAATTATTGCCGGGTAAAATCAACTGCCGTCCTTGATTTGTTTGATCTCCGTTTAATACAAGTCCGCGAACCCATTTACCATCAACAAAATTACCGTCTTCAATACTGCCGATGCCTGCAGTAGTGCTTTTTTCTTTTGTACCGAAATATATGATCAAACCCTTCCCTGCGACATAAAACTCATCCGGTGAAACCATAATAATCATTCCTCCGAACCTAGGATGTTCTCCTTCCGTATGGGCAGCATACCTCCAGCTGTAAATATGATGTATGTAAAAAATATAATCTCCTAATTTTACCTGAGCTGTTTGTTTGGTACTGTCAAGACTTACTCCAGCCATAGTTCCTTTCCCCTGGCTAGAGAGAATTAAAGGAGTAAGTTGTTTGAGTACTTCATATCCATTTGAAACCTGGTTATCGGAAGGATTTTCCAGAGACTCTATAGAGAAAGGACTGTACCCCATCACATTATGCTGGGCAAAAGCATAAAAAGCATTTACCAAACTTTGAGAGTTTTGAGCCTCGGGTATAAATATAGGATTTCCGAAATTATCGAATTTACTTAACCATTCATCAAAATTCTGAAAATAAATATCCGGAGCAAGAAAATCGATTTCGGGAGCCGCGGCTTTCCAAATATTCATAAGGTGCGGTAACGGCCCGCCGCTTGGATATTGACCAGGCTTATATCCGGGACGTATTAAAGCTGCATTCACATACATAGGCAAAGGATATTCTTTCTTACCTGCTGCAGTCACATAGTTTGTATACTTAGCAAAATTCCAAGCCATAAATATTTCGTCAGTCTGCAAACTTTTCCCGAATATTGTTTCCCAATTCCCGGATGTTTTAAAGTTGTTTTCCTTCCAAAGGTCATACAACTCAGTTGTTAAATTATTTTTATTCTTTTCTAAGTAATTCAAAAATTCCTTCGGAACCGGGGCATCAAAAGCTTTATTTGCACTGCTGCAGTAATCTCTTGCATCCGGTATCATTCCGATTTCATTTTCAACTTGTACCATCACAACTGTTTGCTGCTTCTCATCTATGTTTCGAATATGTTTCATCAATTCGGCGAATGCATGCGCATCCGTATTTCTGTTCGTACCATTAAACGCTGTTAAAATCTCCTCTGCTCTTCCGTCTTTTTCTCTTGCACGGGGAAATCTTTTCTCGTTAATCTTAATCCATAGTGGAACATAACACGACATGCTGTTTTTCCATGTACCGAACCAAAGGAAAACAAGCTTCAAATCATAACGCCTGGCCGCATATATAGTACTATCCACCGAACTAAAATCAAATTCTCCCTCTTTTGGTTCAATTAATTCCCAATAAACCGGAACAACCAGAGTATTCAAATGCATTTTGACTACTTTAGGCCATATCCAATCCATATATTTTACACCGGAGGCACTTGAGTTACCGGTTTCACCTGCCAGCATTAATAATGGTTTACCGTTAACGATAAGTTGTGTAGCCGTACCATGTTTTTGAAGATGGGGAATGTCTTTGGAGTTTATTGTTATACGAGATTGTGCTAAAACAGATGAAACACTTAAAGCTAGTACAATAAAAATCATTAACGGAAAAAATTTTTTAATATTAAATTTTTTCATTGTAATCTTAATTAGAAATAAATGTTGTTATGCTTTGTGGTTCTAAAACAATTGTAAAACTTCCATTTATCACCGTTATATTATTTCCTTGTTCAACATTTTTTGTTGCCGAAGTAGTGTACGGAGTAAAACTCGTTGATGTTGTTAAGTTTTGTATGCTGAATGCACTTTCCGTTTTTGTAGATCCCGTATTTATGGCAACAATAACTACTTTAGATGATGAAGAGTCTTTGTAGGCAGATACTTCAATACTGCTTGAAAAAGGATAAACACTGCTTTCAACTCTATGATACCCAGGACGTATAAACCGTGCGAACTGTGACATAACATATCCCTTTTTTGTAACAGTACCTGCTTGAGCATAAGTTCCGTCAGCTATAGGGCCATAATATCTTACTAGATACCAATATACATAAGCGCTCATGTCAACATTCATGCAATTGTTGATACTTTCGGCAGTCTGCATAGCGCCTGCCCAACCTGTATCGATACTTATATTGCTAATTGGGTTGCCGCTATTTATCAAATACTCAGTCATCCATATTTCTTTTCCTTTTTGTTCGGCCAAAGGATGTTTAGTCACTCCTCCGCCATATATATGCCCGCAAAAGATATCCGTATTCGCCGCGGCAGCAGAATCTCTTAAAATAGGACCTGAATAAGTTGTGTCAAAATGAAAAGATTCCGGATCCATTACTTTAGGCCCCACAATAGAATCTGCATATTCTTTCATGAACGTAAACATTTCGCTGGCAGTCCAGCTCGTCCAATTGCCAGTAATATCCGGTTCATTTTGAACTGACATTCCATAAATAGGAACGCCGTTATTTTTCATATAAGTATAAAAGGAATCCAAGTACGTAGCATAATTGCCGTACATATCAGGACGGACTCTGCTTACACCATTAACCGTTTCCGTCATTCCCGTGGGTGCATACCATGGAGAAGCAATTATTATTGCACCCATGCTATAGGCTTTTTTTGCAGAAGTTATATACCGACTCCAATTGCTAGTATTGTTATCAATTCCTATTCTTAAAATTGTGTAACCCAGTTGGCCGTTCCCGGTTCCAAAAGCAGTATTAATTTCAGCAGTGGTCATATCAGGCCTTCCAAAGAAAAATAAATTAGTTCCGCCAAAACCTCTAATTATTTGATGCAGGCTATCAATATTTATTGTCGCTTCGGGGATGTATGTTAACGAAAAATTAATTGTAGTATCGTTTTCAATAACTACATTATTTAATTCTTGCGAAACTATTAGGGGAGTTGTATTACTTGCATTTTGAATTCGAATTGTGAAATTATTCCCTAAAATATTTTGCGCTATGTTTGATTTTGATAGCGCTGCATTTCCCGTTGCAATATTTAAAGTCGGAAGCGAAAGCGGTGCATTTATGTTCTGGTTGAAAACCATTTTTTTAACCAGTGATTCACCATCGACATTCAACCTGTAAAAATATACTCCGCTGGCAACTTTTTCGCCAATATTGTTATGCCCATCCCAAAAAATACTATGAGGACCGGCCGATTGCATACTAACACTAAAATTTCGCACAACTCTACCGAGTATATCATATATAGTTACTTGAACATTAGTTTCTTTCTTTAACTTATAGGGAATAGCTGTAGTGGAGGAAAACGGATTAGGATAGTTTTGTTCCAGTTGAAATTTCCTAGGCGAACTATTACCATTATTTATTGATGTTATAGATAGACTTACCTGGTACTTTCCCGAATTGTCAGTTAGTGCAGAGAATTTGTTGGTAGTGTCGGCGTTATCGATAAAAGTAACCTGAGCATTTTTCACAGGTAATTTTGATGCAGTTAAACTACCTTGTACTGTTACCGTTTGAGCGTCTGTAGATGTTGTAAGTATTATTAATTCAAAAAACGAAACGATTAAGACAATAATATTTTCTTTTAAAATTAGTAAAATTTTTTTCATGATACCTCATCTAAAATAATTCAAAATTAAAATAGTATAGTTTAAATCCTAGCAAAATTTTTAAATCCTTTATTAAAAAGACTACCAGCCCTATTGAACAAATAACGCACATACTCAAATAGAGTGAATATCCATCAAATATTTAAATAAGATATTTTTATTTAAAACTAATTTATTCATCTTGTCCTCAATTAGAGATAAACGTCGTTATGCTTGAGGGTTCTAAAACTGCTGTAAAGTCACCATTTGTTACTTTTATATTATTATTTCCTTGTTCAACATTTTTTGCTGCTGAGGTCGTGTATGTAGTAAAAGAACTCATAGTTCCATTCTCTACAGTAAAACTTTGATAAACCTGAGTCGTGTTATTATTAATAGCTACGAATACCAATTTTGTAGACGAACTATCTCTAAACGCTGTTAGTGAAACATTTCTTTGAGGCAATTGATTGCATTTAATTTTATAATAACCGGGCCTAATAAATTTTGAATACTGAGCCATAACATAGCCGCGTTTAGTGACCTGACCCGATGAAGTGCCGTTCGTGCCGTCCCCAATTATTGAATAAAATCGTACCATCCACCACCAAACATAAGCATTATACCCCGCATTCATACAATTATTTATTTCTTGTCCAATATCAAGAGACAAAGGCCAAAGGTTTCCATTACTATTATTTCCCAAAAGATGCTCAGTCATCCAAACATCTTTCCCTTTAATTACTGCCAGCGGATAAGGTGTGGGTACGCTGCCATATAAGTGTCCTCCTATAATTGAAACATGAGAAGCGGCTACAGAATCTTCCAGGGTAGGATCAGACAATGAATGATTGAAATTTTCAGATTCAGGCATCATTACTCTTAAACCTATTGCTTGAGCATTATTTTTACAGAAGTTTAGAAAATCAGTAGAGTTCCAATAACACGATTCGTATGACACATTTGCATCAGGTTCATTTTGTAATGAAATTGCATACAATGGAGCACCGTTATTAGCCATTGTATCTGCAAAAGCTTTTAAATGATCGGCAAATGCTGCAAAAGCATTCACTTTAAGAGATCCTGCAACAGTATTATCATTGGTTTTCATCCAAGCCGGCGGGGACCATGGGGATGCAAAAACAATAGCACCCAGAGATTCCGCATTTTTTGCAGATGCAACATTTATGTTAAATTGTGTAGAGTCTGGCGGTATACGCAGACGTAATATTGTAAATCCAAGTTGTCCTGTTCCATTTCCATAGGCAGTTTGAATCTCAGCAGCTGTCATATCACCGTAATTTAAACCGGGATCCCAGCCTACAATATTTGCAGCTCCAAAACCTCTAATGATCTGTTGTGTACTGTCAGAATAAATAGCTGCAATACTCAATCCGGTAATTGTAAAATTTAAAGTAGTGTCACCTTGAATTACATTATTACTATATTGCTGAGAACTGACCGCAGGAAAAGTACTGTCTGTATTTTGAATTTGGACATTAAAAGTTCCTCCCTGCTGAGTTTTTTTTACTTCCTTTGTCTCTATTAATTGAGCAGCAGAGACTATATTTGATGGTAAAACATATGAGTTCTCAATTCCCGCATCAAAAATCATTTTTTTAACAAGCGACTGATTCCCGGCTTGGAGGCGATAAAAATATATTCCCGCTGCAACTTTTTCTCCAAGATTATTTCTTCCATTCCAAAGAATATTATGTGATCCAATGTCCTGTTGACCAACTTCAAAGGCTCTTACTCTTCTTCCTAGGATATCATAAATAGTTATCTTAACACTAGATTGTTTGTTAAGTTTATATGGAATTGAAGTTGAGGCAGAAAACGGATTGGGATAATTTTGTTCCAATTGAAATTCTGTGGGAAGATTATTATGAGAAATTACTGATGTAATATTAACATCAATCTGATAATTCCCCGAGGTATCCGTAACGGCCGAGAATGTTTTCGATGCATCGTTGTTATTAATAAAAGTAACTTTAGCAAAACGTACCTGAGAGGAGGAAGTTGAAACTTTACCGCTAACTGTAAATGTTTGAGATTTTATTTGTTTGGGTAATAAAATTGATAATAAAATTATTATAAAGATTCTAGTATTATTCTCTTTAAAGTTCGGTAGATTTTTTATCATTATATATTTTTACTCTATTTATAACTCAACAGATTTTGCAAAAGTATAATCAATAATTCTATAGTATTAATACGTACATGTTCACTTTTTATTTATTTAAATATCACTATCATATTTCTAAAATCTTAATTATGTCATAATTGATAATCAATTATGATTTCTTATTAGTTAAATAGTAAAGCTTATATGGCAACTACTGTGAGAGATCATATTTTTCAAAATAGCTGCCAAGTAAGTTTTCTATCTTTTTAAATTATCTGTTCCATTCGTAATCAATAAGATGACCGTCCCTTTTTCAGAATAAATGAATTTTGAGGCGACGGTCATCAAATAACTTATATCCCTTTATTACAGGGATTGAGATTTTATGAATTTATATTGCCTGCCTTTCGACAGGCAAAATTATTTTATCTCATTTTTAACTCATTATTTCAATAGCATTAACTTTTTAACATTAACAAAGTTGCCTGCTTTCAGTCTGTAGAAATAAACACCTGAGGCAAGATTGCTTGCATTAAATTCAACAGTATGATAACCTGCTTGCATATCGCCGTTTACTAAGTGTGCTACTTCCCTTCCCAAAATATCGTAAACAATTAAACTTACATTACCGCTCTTAGGTAATGCAAAATTAATAGTTGTTGAAGGGTTAAATGGATTAGGATAATTCTGGCTCAAAGAATATGTAGTAGGTAAGCCTGAATTTTGATTTTTAATACCGGTTATAGTAAAAGGTTTTGCAAGTGTAACATATACGTTCGTTAGTTTAAGTGCAGTTGTAGTGTTACCCGGGCCAAGAGCAAAAATAATACTATTGAATGATGTAGCCGGAAGCGGACTGTGGTTATCAACAACGTCACCCATTACAGTATAAGAATTATCAGTCTTTTTAAGCTGATAAGCTATCTTCTGAGTTCCGCTTGCTCCCGGTGCAACAGATATAGTAAAGCTGTAGTTTCCTGCAGCTCCTACTGCATTAGTCGGATTAGTAGTATCAACACCAAGGGCATACCCGGTACTTGTACTATCCCAGAATCCGTTTACTACACCTCCAAAAGTTCCTGGAGTAGAACCCCAGTTAACTGCAGAATTAGTGCCGCTTGTAGGAATAAATAGATAACCTGATTCATGAGCATTCGATCCTGTCCAGTGAGTGGAATCATAAACTACACTGTTGACAGTATCAGATATTACCGTCAATTTACCTGGATTAGAACTATTGAACAAACCGAAACGCAAACTGCCGGCATTCTCGAAGCCGCCGCCGTCAAGTTCAAGATCTCCGGTAATTACAAGGGCAGAGTCAACGCTGTTACGAGGTGAAACACCTCCAATATCACCGCGTATTGCCGCCCAGCCGGTGTTAGCATTGGAACCGCCCATAGCAGCATTACCTACTTGAGCTCCAGGCATAAACAGCCATCCGCCCATCTGACCCTGATAGAATCCCCAGTCTTGAACATAGAAATTTTGCCATGGCGGTGTAGGAACGTTAATAGGCTTGCCTAAGTCAACTTTGACATTAGAGAAATTAACCTGTGTACCGCCGAAATCATTGTTAAAAGCAAAATCTATTGCATTGAACTGTTTGGTAGTTGATACCCCTCTAATAATACCACCGATCCAATACTTATTACTTGTCTCTATTAAATACCAGCGTACTTCATTTACAGTATCATTGACCGATTCAACCGAAATTGCAAAGTTATAGGTGCCGGCTATTGCTTCAGCATTATGAGGTTGATTCTTTACTGCTGAAAGTGGCGGTCCGCCATTACTATATGTGCTGGTCCAATTACCATTATTTATCGCCCAGACAGTTCCCTGTCCGCCGCCGCCATTTGCCATGGTGCCCGCATCACTTAACGGATCAAATTCATAACCATACCATTTTAGCGAATTATTGTAGCCTGCTGACCACGCTGCCGAATCAGTGCCTTTATTATTCAACTTGACACTGTCCTGATACGTCAATGCATAACGCAGCCATGTATATGCACTGCCTCCGCCTCCGCCTACAAATTGCATCTGTCCGGTAATAATAATCGCCTTACTAGTGCTTATCTGTACAGGTTGTCCGAATCCTGCGCTAATTGATGCCCATGCGGTTGGTACGGCACCGTTTCCTAAGCCTGCATTTCCAGCTTGATAGGTCGAATCATTCCAAAGAACCGGCCATGCAGTTCCAAGTCTTGTTTTTCCCCAATCTGTAAGATAATAGGCCTGCCATGGTGCAGCCGGTACCGTTATAGGTGTACCTAACATAGCTTTTACATTGGTGAAATTGACCTTAGTACCACCGAAATCGTTGTTAAAGCCAAAATCTAATGAATTGAATTTCTTGGTTGGCGATACAGTCATTATAGTTCCGCCGAACCAGTAAGCATTATTTTGTTCAATTAAGTACCAGCGTAATTCATTCACAGTATCGTTAACCGATAGAACTGAAAAAGCAAAATTATAGGTACCGGCGGGTGCCACAGCATTGTGAGGTTGATTCTTTACAGCAGAAAGCGGTCCTCCGCCGTTACTATAAGTGCTGGACCAGTTGCCATTATTCACTTCCCATACAGTACCCTGACCGGCGCCGCTATTAGCCATAGTACCTGCGCCGCTTATTGGGTCAAATTCATAACCATACCATTTATGCGGGCTGACCCACATTGCCGAATCCGTACCTGCATAATTTAATGTAGTACTATCTCTGAATGTAAGCCCATAACGCAGCCAAGTATATGCATTATCGCTGTTCGTGCCAGTAATCGTCATCTGACCGGTTACTACAACTGCTTGTGTGGTAGTTGCTGTCAATGTGTCAAATTGTCCGCTAATTGTTGCCCATCCTGTTGGTACAGCTCCATTTCCAATACCAGCATTACCGGCTGTATCTGGTATCAGCGGCCAGGCCGTGCCCAAACTTGTTTTACCCCACTGGCTGACAAGAGGAGAAATTACAGCTTTTTTGGCTATTAGCTGAACGTTGTCTGCAAACCAGGTAGTTGTATCAGTACCAGATGTACCTGCACAGTTTATTCCCAATGCAATGTAGATAGTGTCGGAATATGCAAGGCTGTTATTAATTTTTAGACTTATATTTTCCCAACTAGTTGAGACTCCTTTTGCACGATTATAGGAACCAAGTGTATCTGTATCTAGAAAATGACCTGTAGGTTTTGTTTGATATGCCTCTGCTACAATGTATTTATACGCTACATCTCCCTTCTGAAAGTATCCCTTAAAAGTAAGTGAATCATAATCAGCTAGAGTTTTTCCTGAAGGTAGGACAAACATAAGAACAGGTGCTGCATTATAATTATGGACTACATTTTTTAGAACTTTGTTCCCACTTGCAAGCGGGTCCTCAACTATTGCAGATTGAATGTCGTAAGGTGACCAGCTTATATGAGCAATTGAATCTCCAATGCTATAGCTTTCAAAATCCTGTATGAGATTTTGAGCCTGAGATACATTAACCCACGCAAAGAAAAAGAACAGACTAAAAAGAATTGGATAACAAATTCTTTTCATTTTTCCTCCTTAGTTAAGTAAAAAATAATATTATTTAACCTTTCTCATAATAAATCTTCAAGGTTAAAACAAAATTTCAAATGCTTTAACCCTGAAGGTAAATTCTCATTATTTCATAAGAATAAGTTTCTTCGTAATTGATACACTACCTGTTTGCAGTCTGTAGAAATATACCCCACTAGATAACTTAGATCCATCAAATGTTACATAATATTTCCCTGCTTTTAAATCACTTGCAACTAATGTTGTTACTTCTTGACCAATTACATTATATACTTTAAGTGAAACATAACCGCTTTTAGGAATAGCATATTCAATTTTAGTTGTCGGATTGAACGGGTTCGGATAATTTTGACTCAATGCATATTTTGAAGGAATATCCCCGCTTATTTGTTTAATACCACTAATCGGATCTTTACCCGTGTTTAACCATGTATTTATTCTAGTATTTTCTGCACTTTCTTGTGCTTTCCATGAAGTATATTGGGATGGCCACCAATGGTACAAATCCCCTAACGGGAAGCCGCCCATTGCAGCAGTTTTCAAAGTATCATTTGTATAGGCCATACTTTCGGCAAGAGGCCATACCTGCCCGCCGGCTCCATTGTCATATTGAGAAACGTTCCATGACCATGGCGTGTCTGCGTTGTTGTCCCACTTAAGATCTAAGAACTGTTTTAAAGAATCTAAATTAATAGGCGGGTTATCAAAACGAGGATTAAGACTATCAACATTAGCTGCATTAAAATAAGGGAAAGCTTTGCTTCCGTCTGTATTAGTTGAATCAAAGTAGGTTCTAGTTGTCTTATCATACAACAGCTGAGGGAGAGGTATATCAGTGTAGTATCTTTGTAACCACTCACTATGACTATAAGGACTGGCATTCGGACTTAATGTTTGCGTTACCGGATTCCACCCCATCCAATCAACTAACCACTGGTCCATATAATAATCGTTGTTGGCAAAAAGTACACGTCGATCCTGTTCAGTGAATGGAACGGAAAAACCAAAACCATTACCTAAAGAATTGCTGTCTATTGGTGCTATGGAAATTGTTCCGCTGCCGGCTCCCCCGGCTGATGGGATATAACCAAACATAAATGTATTAATAAATAGCGAATTAGTAACATCCATTTTATACCACACGCCAGATTCCAGTGGATACATAACAACATTATAGAAAGTACAATGATTAAAACTAACATTGTCGGTGTAAAAATCTTTTTCCTGCATATAAACATAGCCTATATTTGCAAAAGTGCAGTTTTCAAAGGAAAGCGTATCGCCATGTAATCCGCCATAAGTACTAGATTGCGTATATGGAACAGAAACTGCTCTGCTGTAATACCTGAAATGATTGTCGGTACAATTTCTAAAATAACAATTATTGAAATGTCCAACGAAATGTGTAGCATATGGTTGTATAGCGCCGCTTGAAGCTTGTTGTACATAATCAAAAATAACATTGTCCGCCTCAATTTGTCCGCCGGAAACTGAAACCGAATCACCAATACGGATAGTCGATGTAACCCTAGCACCGCTTAAATCTGCCCACAATATCCAAACATTTTTCAGTATAAGCTTTCCCGCTATATCCATAAGATATGTTTTATTGAAAGAAGTACTGGCGGACCAGCAAATCATTGGTGGAGAAGATTCCTGAGTATTTCCCGGAACATTAGCATCAATTTCCAGTGTAACACCAGGTTTACTACTTAGATCTATGGGTGCATTAAGGACGTATGTTCCATAAGGTATTAATTTGAAAACAACGTTGGATAGATTTCCCCCTGCATTTATAACAGAGTCAATTGAATTATTAAGAGTTCCTTCAGTGTTTGTATGCCAGTAATCATTTACTACAACGGTATCCTTTTGAGCAAATGATATGACAGAAATTAATACCGTTAGTATTAATGTTGTAACGAAATATTTCATTTGAATTACCTCCTAAGTTTATTTTTTAATTATAATTCATTTAATATTCTCATATTCCGCTTATTTATTTACAACCTGTACCTAAGCCCAAGATCAGCGGTCATTCCATAATTTTGTTGATTAGTGAATCCGTTAATTGACTGCTGTTGTGATATATTGTTCTCATTGTTAAGATTATTCATATCAAGGTATATCTCTAGTCCAAACCAAGGGAGTACCTGCCTTGCAGAAATATCGATTGTAAAATATTTTTTTACGAAGCCATCCTGCTCAGGAAAGTTACCAATATAACTAGGGAAATCACCCAAGAAATTGAATGATATGCGGAAAGAAAATCCTTCATAATCATAGCCTAATGCCGCATTGAAAATATCATTTGGCTGGTCAACTAGACGACCTGCCCGAGTGCTGTCAAATACTTGAGTAACCGATTGATGAGGACCTGTAATAATTGTCCTGGCATTCAATAATGGATATAAAGCTTTCGAATAAATATGTGTATAATTAATAGAAGCTAATATTCCGTTAAATGGACTAGGCAAATACCAGAGTCTTGTTTGCAGATCTAATTCTATTCCTTTTACATAAGCAAGATAACGGCTGTTCACAAAGGTAAATAATGTAGCTCCGGGTACTGGAGGAGAACCCCCGATATTAAAATCACTAATAGTTTTAACACCTTCAGGAGCAGTATTATATAAAGGATAATTTGTAGCATAACTGAAGTTTTTTATTTCCTTATAAAATCCATCTACTGTAAATAGCCCAATATCATTATTATGAACTGTAAAAATAAGGTCATGATTGTATGCTTGAGCTGGTACTAGATAAGGATTACCTGCTGTAACAGTACCATTTCCATAACTTATTGTATAATGAGGCGAAAGTTCTGAGTAAGCCGGACGTGCCAGAGTCTGGGTATAAGCATAACGCACGTCTAGCCAGTCAGCTATATTGTATTTAGCCTGAACCATAGGGAGCCAAAAGGAATTGACCGGATTTGATGAGACAAATATGGCTCTTTGACTTTTTACGTCTCTGCCATCTTTTAAATTCCATGCATCGTAATAACCCTTATCGTTTTCATAACGTATTCCTCCTACAACCATAAAATTTCCATAGTTTAGTTCGGACATAACATAGCTTGCTGAGTATTTTTCAATATATTTATAAGTGTTCGGAAGCGTTTGGAAATAACCGTCAAACCATCCACCGGGATTTATTGATGATGAATTATATGAGCTCAATGTTGGATCAGATGATAGATAATTTATAATACTTGTTAACAGACTGGCGTCGTTTGCCCATAATATACCGCCAAAGCGATTGCCTAGGAAACTGCTTAGAATATCACTACTATTAGTAGTGAAGCTGGTTCCAGGGAATCCGCCGGTTATTTTGTCATAATCTAACCCAGGGAAATTACGAACAATACCGTTTGTAATCGCCTGTTGAATTGTATCGGTTCCTCCTATAGATGCATAAGGAGTATTTTGCTGGTTATGATGGTAATTATATCGATACTCTCCTCCAAATTTGAAGTATCCAGTAAGCTTTTGCCCGATATTAAGCGGTACCTTAAAATCACCTTTATATGCCTGATCGTTTTCTTTATAATCGGAACTAAAAAGAGATAAGGTACCCAAATAGATATTACTTGGATCTACTGAAGAAGGACGTCTTGCAATCAAATCTTCAGGAGTTGTGTTAATTGTTGATTGCGAAACGCCATGAGTTATAACAAACAAAGATTGAGGAGCATCAGGCAAATTATTCCTGGAATAATTATTTGCAGCTGTGAGATCAACTGACATAAATCCAAAATCATATTTAAAGTTTAACGAATTAGTAGCTAAATCAACCGTGTTATCACCGGTTGTATATTGAAAGTCCAATTCATTAGGAGAGTAATAGTAGTTATATATTGTATTGTAATTATTGTAGTTAGAACTTAAACGGCTGTACATGTTAAGCATTTTAATAGAACCGGAGGGTAATCTATAATCAAGGATTAAATTTGCACCGTAACGTTTTCTGGTTTCAAAATGACGGCTAAGTGTTACTGTTGTAACCTGAACATTACGATAACCATCATGTTGAATTTGATCTCCCACAGTTGTGTAACCGGCATTCATGTTGTCGGCATTACGGTCGTAACTTTCCAAGTTTCCCAGCGCATAGATTCCAAAGTTGTTATTAAAAAAACGTTTGCTTATTGATCCCACAGCTCTATAATTTCCATAATTATCGCTCTTTGCTGTGTAACCGGACTGCCAGAGTAGGTCTGCATGTAATTCAGGCGGTGCTTCTCTTAATTCCATATTAACTACTCCGCCTATTGCATTGGCATTCATATCAGGAGTTAGTGCTTTGTACACCTCAATATTTTTTATCATATAATTTGATATCATAGAGAGGTCTACACTTCTATTATTATTGATGTTACCAGCTGTGCCACCCTGAGAAGTTATACCAATTTGCGCACTTCCGGTAGATGCAAGTGAAACACCTCCGATAGTAATTTGATTATACTGAGGAGCTAGCCCTCTAATTACAACTTTATCCGCTTCCCCCGAACTTTCTGTTGTTGAAATACCTGGAAGACGCGATATAGCCTGAGCAGCATTGAAATCAGGTAAAGATTGAATCCTAGCTTCGGAAACAACATTAACAATCTTGTTTGAAGTTAGTTGTTGCTGAATTGCACCAACTTGACCTTTTGCTTGAGCTGTTATTACTACTGTTTTTCCCTCTATAGCTGTTGGTTCCAAATAAAAATTCTGCTGCAAAGTTTTATTGGCAGGGACTGTAACTTCAACTGTGAGTGAATTATAACCGATGTAGGAAACAACTATTGTTTGCTTGCCTTCAGGAACATCCCGGATTGTATACTTCCCATCTAGATCAGAAGCAGCCCCTAAGCTAGTACCTTTTATAATAATATTGGTACCTATTAGTGTGGATTTTGATTCTTTATCATATACATGGCCTGTTATGGAACCGGTCTGGGCTAGAATGGAAGATTGAAATGCGATTAACAATATCAGAGTTATCATTGAAGCTAAACTGCTTCTGGAAAGGTAAAAATCAATGATCATTTTAACTCCTCATAAATTATTAAATAATTCTTAAAAGCTCGACATTTTTTAGAATTTCATAACTGTTGTTCCAAAGTTTAATATATAGTTTTACTTTAATATAACAATTATATTCGTTTTTTATCAAGATTAAAATATTTATATAGAAAAGAATTTGCTCTTGAATGATCACTTTTTCATCTATATGTGTAATAGACATACAAAAAAAATTAATTAAATTTAAAAGGTTAGAATAAAATTAAACCGGTTCAATATTATAAAAATATTGTTTAAAAGGCAAGAAAAAAAATAATCCAGTCTAATCTTTACCATTAATTAATAAAATAAATTTTTTAATAATTAAAATGTTAAACAATCATTTATTTTATTTCGTATCACCAGTATTGATGAACGTTAGATCGAATTCGCCGGTTATATAATAATTCTATAGACTTCATTACAGATTCAGTTAAAAGTGGAATATCCACAGCCTCAATATTTTCTTTTACTTGTGAGGACTTTTTAGCGCCCGGGATGGCGCAAGTAACAGCTTTATGCATCAATATCCATTTTAGAGCAAGCTGCGTCATTGTAACTTTATCGGGTAGTATTTTTTTTATTTCATCAACAACCTGAAGGCCTGTATCAAAATTTAAACCTGAGAATGTTTCTCCTCTGTCAAAAGCCTCGCCTTTTCGATTAAAAGCTCGGTGATCGTCCTTTTCAAATTTACTTTTAGGATTAAATTTCCCCGTTAACAAACCGGAAGAAAGAGGAACTCGAGCTAAAATTCCAATTTTTTTTCTTTCCGCCTCCCTAAAAAAAAGATCTTTAGGACGCTGACGGAAAATATTAAAAATTATCTGCACGGTTTTAACATTGGGATATTCAATTGCTTTTAAAGCTTCTTCAACTTTTTCTACGCTAACACCATAATGAAGTACTTTACCTTTTTCCACAAGGCTGTCTAAAATATCAAAAACTTCCGGCATATAATATACTTCTGTTGGCGGACAATGTAATTGAAGTAAATCTAAAACGTCTGTTTCTAAATTCCTAAGACTCCTCTCTACAAATGCATTTAAATTTTTCGGAGTATAGCCGGCTGCCAAATGCGGATTTAATCTCCTTCCGGCTTTGGTTGCTATGTAGAATTTGTCGTTACTTTCTTTTTTTAATTTTGCAAGAAGACGTTCACTGCGCCCGTCGCCATAAACATCGGCAGTATCAAAAAAATTGACACCGTTATTCAACGCAGTATGTAGCGCATCCATCGATTCTTTATCACTTACTTTTCCCCATGTCCCGCCAATTGCCCAACACCCAAAACTTATTTCCGAAACTTTCCAGCCTGTACGGCCTAATTGTCTATATTTCATAAGAATATTCTAATTGGTTAATTAATGTTTAAGCTACGAAAATACAAATTAATAGTATTTTTTTTAATTAGATTGCTATAGGTAATCTTACCAAACTTTTACAAGTGGTTACACTTCATATATATTGAATTTATTCTCTTTTAGGTTTTAAAATGTTTTTATACTATCTGTAATCAAGTCTTATAATTTATATTTATTAAGGCCTAACTACTTTTTTAAATTTACTTAATCATGTTTTAAATTCAAATAATTTAATATTTACATTTGTCATTAAAATCCAAATTTATTCAGGATTTTTCTCTCTAATTTTTGCATTCCCATATAGAGATTTCTTTATTTATTTTTTTATTTTCAGGTCAATAATAAATAATTAAAGTTAAGGAGTCTCTCTTTTTAATTTTAACTAAGTTATAGCAAACATATACTTTTGACCAATACCTTAAATAAGACTTAAATTAAAAGAGGATAAATTAGGATAGTCTGAGTTGGTTTAATAACTCATATAAAAAAAGTGCGAATTTATTTGAATTCGCACTATTAGAGCTGGCGGACGGATTTGAACCGCCGACCGGCTGATTACAAATCAGCTGCTCTACCAGCTGAGCTACGCCAGCAAAATTGAGCACCAAAACTAATATAATTTTCAATTCCAAGCAAGCGTCCAAATATCATCTTACAATATTCTTAACTTCCATTTTTAATTTCATTCTCAAAGAAATTATAACTTTTAGAATACACTCTAAATTGTACCATCTTCTGTCTAATTTTTTTTATCAGTTCAAACACCAATTCACCATATTCAAATACTTCCCCGTTATTTAAAATTTTACCCGACTTATCCGCAATGAAACCGGCTAAGGTATT
Source organism: Ignavibacteriaceae bacterium (assembly GCA_046705645.1). GTDB lineage: Bacteria > Bacteroidota > Ignavibacteria > Ignavibacteriales > Ignavibacteriaceae > FEN-1297. The sequence goes on from JBJKQE010000086.1 coordinate 19,914, forward strand.
ATACTCGTCTGAGACTGGAATTTTTATATTAAACGAATCGTTAAAATCTTCTATTGTTATAGAACCAAGTATATAATACTTCCCGTCAGGTAACTTACTAAAATCTTTTACTTCGGCTTTCGTATTATCCCATATATCCCCTACAATTTCCTCAAGAATATCTTCAATGGTAATTACTCCTTCAGTTCCTCCGTATTCATCTGTAACAACAGCTAATCTCTCACCTCGGTTTTGCATCTCTTTTAAAATTTCAGATATCAATTTTGTTTCCGGGACAAAATAAGCGGGTCTAATTAAGCTATTAACAACAACAGGCTTCTCGGCTATATATGATTTCATAATATCCTTTGAGTGAAGAACTCCTATAACATTATCAATAGAATCTTTGTAAATGGGAATAAGTGAATGATTTATTCTAACAATTTCTTTAACAAGCACATCAATATCCTCCGTCATTTCAATTGCAATCATTTCTGTCCGGGGAATCATTACTTCATTTGCGTGTAAATCGTTGAACTCAAAAATATTTTCAATTATTTCATGTTCGGTTTCATCTATAGCGCCGGATTTTACTCCTTCCGAAATAATAATTCTTATTTCATCTTCGGAAAACCTGGTTTGAGAAAAATCAGTCTTTTCCTTTATAGGTTTTATTAAATAGTTGCTCAAGTTAGTAATAATTTTAACAGGCAATTTAAATAATGAAGTAAGTAATAATGCAAATTTAACAGACGATTTGCCTAATCTTTCCGAATATTTAAAACCAATTGCTTTCGGGACTAAAATTCCCAAGCACAATGTTAAAAATGAAACAACAATTACTCCCAATACAAAACTAATGTATATCGAATATTTACTAAAAAAAGCAACTCCCGAATTACCCAGTAAAGGATTTAATATGTTGTTAGAAATCAGCAAAGTTAACATTGCTGAAGCAAACAAACATAATGAAGTAATTATTTGAACGGTACCGAAAAAAAAGTTCGGTTCTTTTTGAATATCTTCAAATGCTTTAGCTGTTTTATCATTACGCTCTTTTAATTCTTCAATTTTATTTTTACCGAAAGAAGCAATTGCTATTTCGATAGCAGAAGTATAACCGGAAATTAATATTAGAATAAATACAATGATTATTTCAAGCAGCATAATTTTTTACATTCCAATTAGTAAATAGTATCATATAAATAATTGCAAAATCTTAATTTATTTGATAAAATTGTACAAAAATCCTTTTAGATAAATGAATTTAAATAATGATTAACAAAAGCTATAATATTGATTACATTTTAAATTTAATAATTAAAATTACAAAATATTTATATTCAATTTTCTAAAAAGTACTATGATTTACAATTTGAACCATAATAGTATTTTTCTTACTATTGCTTAATTTTTTTATCTATTTATTAAAAAAGATGATACCGAAGCAAATTAAAATATTTGAAAAAGATAAACTTCTTATAAAATGGGATGATAATTCTACAAGCGTGATTAAACTTAAATATTTAAGGGACGAGTGTCCATGTGCGGAATGCAAAGGTGAAACAGTCTTATTTAAAACATATAGACCGGTAAAACCTGTTTATACAAATTCTGAAATGTATAAGATTAAAGATATTAAAACCGTAGGAGGTTATGCTGTACAAATAACTTGGAAAGACGGTCACGATACGGGCATTTATACCTGGAATTATTTGAGGCAGTTGGAACTAGACCAAAATAACGATGAGAACCACAATTATGATAATTTGATTTAATGATTTCTGCAAATCAATTAAAATATTATTCTTCCCTTCGTAATAAAAAATACAGGAATGAAGAAAATAAATTTTTAGCAGAAGGAAAGAAAATTATTCTTGATGGAATTAATAGTTGCTATAATTGTGAAATTATATTTACAATAAAAGAGTTCATTGAAAATAATATGGACTTCTTAAATTTAATCAATTCGAAATCGATCCGCGTAGAAGTTATTAAAAGCCAGGATTTTAAAAAGATTTGCGATACAATAAATCCGCAGGGAATTTCTGCTGTATTTCAGAAAGTCCCGATAATGAAAAAAAAATTATTTGAATCGAATCTAGTTGTTTATTTAGATGATATATCCGAGCCCGGTAATTTAGGAACGATCATTAGAAATTGTGATTGGTTTGGATTACTAGAAGTTATTCTTAGCCCAAATTGTGCGGAATTATATAATCCTAAAACAATAAGAGCTAGTATGGGATCAATATTTCACTTAAATATTTTTGAAGATATTGTTCTAAAAACCTATTTAAATGTTCTTAAAGAAAAAAAATTTATAATTTTATGTTCAGATATTCAAGGCTCTAACATTTTTAATTATAACTCTGCATCTAAACAAATAGTAATATTTTCAAATGAATCCAAAGGTCCAAGTAAAGAAATGTTAGATCTTTCCGATGAAATAATTACTATACCGAAAATAGGTAAAGCCGAATCATTAAATGTAGCTAGTGCATCTTCAATAATTTTGGCAAAGTTAACAAACTGTTTTCAAAAGACTTAAAACGCATAAAATTTAAAATAATACTTGAAAAAATGGAAAAAATAAGCTTAATTAGATTTTAGGATAATTATATTGTTATTATTTATTCTGTTTTTAAACCTAAAATTTATTTAGACTAATATTTTTTGAGTGACAATTCTTGAAAAGAGGCGGTGTAAGTCTTACATACTAGATGCTTAAAGTTTTACGATACTTGTAATTTCATACTTGAAAGTAACGTAAAATACTACCTATTTTTAGTTAGAAATTTATTAGATAGTAAATTAATAATCACAAGGAGTGGATTATGGCCTTATCTAAAATTGCATTTTTAGAAACTTATGCTCTTGAAAATAATGAAGGCATAATGGGTGCAATACTAGTAACCGATTCTGATACAAAACCAATTGAATTTAGGGTGACAGCACCAATTAAGCCTACAAACTTTCAAAAGACTTTGTATGGTGACGTATTAATGGAACATGTTCTTGTAGAGTTAGTTTCCGTTCCGTTATTAAGTGCAATTTCTCAGGAAATTGATTTGATCCTAGTTCGAGACCCCTTTTTCCTTGGTGCCAACAATAAACAAGGCGTTAGAGTAGTCAGAGTCTATAGTCAAAATGATCATCCATCTAGAGAAGGTGCAGCTAAAGAAGAAATAAATTCTCCTGCAGGAGATAACACAAAAACTTTTGTAGAAACATCCAAAAAATTTGAAAGCGAACTTCCCGAAATTAAAAAGGAAATAAATTCCATATCTGAAAATCGTAATTTCCTGGAACCTTTCGAAAGACTTAAAGTTGCATGCGAACAGGTTCATCTGCAAAAAACCGGTGATTAATGTCCATCTACAAAAAAATAAGGAAAGGAACTGCTTCAAAGATTTCCAATCTTGAAGCTGGGGAAACTTTTTTGTGGGACAAATGGATTAGACTGCCGATAACCGAAGGAAGAGAATTAGAACCATTTAATAAACGGTTATGGGACACCGGCAAAATTGTTATGAGTATTGATAGTCCTGGTTTAGATAAATTTACTTTTAAATTTAAAAAAATAAAGATCTACAAATCAGCACAAAGATTGCTGGATTTAAAGTCCAAAACTAATCCTGTTTTTTTTGGATTCGGAACTTTTCAAACAACAGATATAAATATTTCCTTCAAGCAAGAATTAAAGCAATATTTTTCGACAATTGTTGAAGACACAGATTCTTCGCTTACATTTAGGATCAAAGATCAGCGCAAGAAGGAATATACTAAACAACTTACTCCTTACACAAAAAATATTTCTATTTCATTTTTCAAATCTGCTAAAGATGAAAAAGAAGAAATAACTCCGGTTAAAGAAATTGAAATTAAAGAGAAAAAAACTCCCACTAAACAAATCGAAAGTGAATTTAAAACCGGCAAAACCTTAGATATAAATTATGAATTCACTCTGCCAAAGGTTATTGATTATTTATCTGAGTTGGTACCCAAAGTTTTTAATATTGATCTTTTAAATTCTTTCGAAGAGTTGAATTCCAAGGGGAAAATTTACCAAACTAAAATGGATCTGCTTGACAGCAGAGCAACTTTAGTAGATCAAAAGTTTACAAATTTGTTAACTAAACCGGAAATCAATTCAAAGAAAATAAATCATGACTTTAAAATCAAAATAGATCAAAAAAAATATTTTGCAGAGTTATTTCCATGGGATATAATTGACAAAAAAATTACTCTAAAAAAATTAATTAAAACACCAGAAAAAGAAGCAACATTTATTTATGATTCCAACTCCACAAATCCGTTTAAATTTGAATCAACTTCCACACAAATAGTCAAGGATAACATAAACAAATTACTCCAGCCGAATATTGATTTAAGTGAAGATGACAAAGAAAAATTATTAGAGGAACTGTTCCCTTATCAAAAAGACGGAGTAATGTTTTTAGTTGAAAACCATGTTGCATTATTGTGCGATGAACTGGGCCTAGGTAAAAAGGTTCAATCTATAATTGCCCTTAAATATTTAATTAAAAGAAGAGATATCAAATCTGTCCTTATAATAACAAATGATTATTTGATTGGAGATAAAAAATTTAATGAAGAAACAGGCAGCTCATACGGTTGGGAAGGGCGACTTAATAGATTTGCCCCGGATCTATCGCTTTACATAATTCAGTCGGCAGGTGAAGATATAGATTCTGAGTTAAACGGGACATATCAAATTTTTATTAGCACATATGATACCCTAATTAAAGTAACGGATGAAAACTTAATTCGTAAAGACTCACTTAAAATTTTCGATTGTGTCATTTTTGAGAACCCTGAAGTTTTAAATAATTATAAAAAAAGAGTTCAAAAGCTTGCCAAATCAATTAATCCTAAATTTATATGGATGTTATCTAATTTTGAGAATTTGGAATTCAAAGAAAAAGTGCTTGATGATTTAAAACCAAAAGCAATTTTAAAAAGGACGAAAGAAAAGGTAGGTGATCAACTTCCCGATACTGTCCGGCAAGAATACTGGGTTGAAATGGATAAAGAACAAAAAGTTGAATATGATCAAGCTCTTTCTTACACGCAAAATCAAATTACTGAGGTATTACAGACAGGTAATCCCTATCGATTTCAGTCAAAGGTATTTTTATCCTTGCATCAATTAAAACAGGTTACAAATTTTTCTTTACAAAAAATTATCAGCAGCAAGGGACAATTAATTGTTTCTCAATTAAAATCAATAGTAAATAATAATAAGCAAGCAGTTGTATTTTCGCAATATGATAAATACGGCATGCAGAAATTAATTGAGTTATTTACCGAAGAAGGAATAAAATTCGTAAAATTTCTGCCGGGTATGCCTCCAAATGAATTGGAAAATGCCATAAAGAAATTTGAAAAAGATAAATCAATAACTGTGTTATTGGCAGGGTTACAGGCAACTATAACAAAGGTGCATATTGTATTTGCACCATACATAATTCATTTTGATCAATGGTGGGTGCCCATTACTCAATGGCAGCTTGAAGAAAAGATTTCCGGAAATGGAAATAAATTACCTGTTACGGTTATAAGTTACTTAACAAAAAATTCTGTCGATGAAAAAATAAGAAAAAAATTATTTGAGAAAGAATTATTAAATAAAAATCTTATCGATACCTTCGGGCCAGAGGTTTTTTCCAAATTAATTACCGAAAAAGAATGGACGGAAATTTTTAATATGCCCCCCGATAAAAATGCAAAACAAGATTCACCGGATACCTATTATCAAAATTTAATACAATTGACGCCTGAAAAAATAATGGACAAAATCCGTTTACTCTTTGTTAACCTTGGTTATTCAGGAATAAAGACTAAAGATGAATCTGTAAAAACTAGATATTCAATTTCCGGAACGTTTTCAAAAAATTGGCGACAAACAGATTTTGCGGCTCAATGTTATCTAATCTTCAAAGAACCTGATACCGAAGCAGTAAAATATTATATAGAATCTCACAAAAATATTAAGGGCGTGGGTAAAATATTTATCATAACATTAAATCCTTCTTATACTGGTAACGATATTCCTCAAACGGAAAATGTAACTATTATAAACGGAAATACCCTAAGCAGATATCTGAGAATGTTAGAACTTCTTTAATTCATTTAAATTTGCATTAATATTTCTTGTCTCTCAGAGAAATTATTTAAGTTTCAATTCCAATTTTACATGTTGGCCAATGTTCAATTAAATAATTAGTGTTTATATTTTTAATTTATTACCGGATTCTTAAAAATGTCTTGGGTTAACAGTGATAATGATGATTATAAATTAAAAAGCTTCCCCATTTGAGGAAGCTTATTATACCCCCAATAATTTACCCCCAATCTTAATTTTACCTTTCACTATTTAAATTAACATTAAGAAGAAATATTATTATTCATATTATCCATCTACGAATTTAAATTATCAATAAGCATGCCTTAAAAGTTTCCTCTTATATTTCTTCTTTTAGTAGGCTCTTTTTTATTTGTTGTATTTTTTACATGACGTTGTTTATAATCTTGGACGTTTTTTAATATTTTCATTTAATAATCCAAACCATATTGATTAAAATTACTATTTTCATACAGAAAAACTTTTAATGGAATTAGCACTTTATGAGTTAAAATAAAGTTAATATATTTTGTTAAATATTATACTCAAATTAATAGGATATAGATAAATTTTGATATGTTCTCTATAATTTAGAATGAAAGATACTTTATTTTGGAATTTCTATAATTTTTATTTAAATATAGTCTAAATAGATATAATTAGAAACGTAATTTAAATGATTGAAAAGAGGAATAAACTAATATTTTTAAAAGTATTTCAATTTTTAATTTTACTCAGTACAATAACAAATGCACAAAGTATTTTGGAAAGAGAACATTTTCTAGGGAATTGGAATGGAGAAAGAAATAAGCTATCAGAAATGGGTATAAATTTTGGCGCTGTGTATACGGGAGATGTTTTTTCAGCTTTGTCTGGTGGTATAAAAAGACAAACAGTTTATCTTGATAATATTGATTTAAAATTAAATTTAAATACAGAAAAATTATTTAACTGGTCCGGCGGAACTATTTTTATTTATTGTTTGGGAAATCAGGGTAAAAATCCGAGTAAATATATTGGCGATGTTCAAACAGTAGATAACATTGCCGCCCATAATACATGGAAACTTTATGAAGCCTGGATTCAGCAATCATTTTTTAAAAATAGGTTATCCATATTAGCGGGATTATACAATTTAAATTCCGAATTTCAGGTTATTGATCCAGCAAAGCTCTTTCTAAATTCTTCGCATGGTATCGGGAAAGCATTTTCACAAACCGGGAGAAACGGTCCGTCAATTTTTCCTACAACCTCTTTAGCATTTAGAGTTAAATTAGAATTGTCTAATAATTTTCTGCTGCAGAGTGCGGTATTTAATGGCACATCGGGTGATCCGTCCAATCCGAACGGGACACAAATAACTTTCCCAAATCATGACGGAATTTTATCAGTTACCGAATTGCAATATTCCATAAATGACCAAAACCTGTCCGAAGATAAATTACTTGGTAAATTAACTGCAGGCTTTTGGATATACTCCGCAAAATTTCCAGAGGTTGGTACTACTTATTATGATAATAAAATTCTAAGTGGAAATTCCGGGTTCTACTTGATGGGCGAATATAAAATTTTGGAAAATGGTGGAATTGAAGATAAAGGACTCAATGTTTTTTCCAGGTTAGGATTCAGCAATTCAAAAATAAACCGGTTTGTTTCATATTTGGGATTTGGAGCTGTATACAATGGTTTGATTCCAGGGCGAGAAAAGGATCAACTGGGACTTGCATTTGCCGGAGTTTATAACGGCAGAGAGTACATTTCATTACAAAAAACAAATAATGTTAAAACAGCAAATTCTGAAATGAATATTGAGCTTAGTTATCTTTACAATGTTTTTCCATGGCTTAGCCTTCAGTCCGATTTTCAATATGTTATTCATCCGGATGCAAATCCCCTCATCAAAAATGCGTTAGCTGCAGGTTTAAGATGCGTTATTAATTTTTAATGCTAACTAAATTTAAAAGTTTGGAATATGATTGGGGTAATTTTCACTTTTATGTTTACCTAAAACTTTTATTTCAGGATTATTTATTCTTAATCTTGCATTCTCAACATAAAACCCAACACTTCCCTTTTCATATTGATCATCAGCTAATGTTAATAAGATATAACCATTCATTGAAAATTCCAGATACTGATCATAAGCAATTAAGGAAAATGAATGCGGGCCATCCTTCGGGATATAATTTGCAACCTGAAGCTGCTTATATTCAAAAGCTTCTTCAATTTTACCATTCGGTCTTTTTCCCCAAGCTCTCAATTGAACTATTCCTTTGAAGAAATCCAAGCTGAGATAATATCCGTCACCATCTTTATCAGTGCGGAAGACCAAACCGTATTTACCTCTGCCTTCAATTTTAAATTCTCCTGTTAAAATAAAATTCTTATAAACTCCTTTAAATAAAAAAGCTTCGAAGCCGCTTGCACAGTCGATTATACAATTGGAATTTTTAATTTCAGATGAAGCATTCGAATTCTTGTACAAAGTTTTTAAAGGGGTGATTTTGGAAAATATCATTTTATCGGAAACGAGTTTATCAAAACCTTTAAAAGTTTTTAAACGAAGTTCGCCGTTTTCGTCAACCACTAATTCTTTGGGAGGCGCCATTAAGTGCCTGCCTTTTGTTGTTCTTCCTTTAAAAAAGAAATTCCAAACCAAATATTTGCCATCTTCATTTGAAATCCGTGCTGCATAATTTCCTTGAGGGAGAAGCACATTGTCTGCAAAATTTTGGTAAGGACCTTTAATTTTATCGGCCCACCAATAATGAACTTTAACATCCTCACGGATTGAGCCTATTAAGTAATAACGGTTATTCATTTTTAGCAAATTCGGTACTTCGACATCATCATAATGCATCGGTTGAAATAACGGCTGAAGAAATTTAAAATAATTTTCTTTGGTTTCCTCAACTAAGGCAACACACCCTCTTCTTATTACAGGTCCTTTATTAACCCGTGCCGCAGCTAAAAGAAAAATCTTCCCGTCTTTGTTATAACAGAAGGGATCTCTAAAACTAACCCAATGTCTTCCTTGATTTAAACTGCTCTCATAAACTGAACCTTTGATCGTAACCGGATATGAACTAGAATTACTTTTTTCCCAATTATAAAGATCATCACTTAAAGCAAGTCCTATCCGCTGAATTCTACTCCGGTCATTCATACAAAGACCGGTATAAAACATTCTCCAAGAACCACTCTTATATGGATTTGGAGAAACGTGCATAGTCCAAAGCATATCATCATCCCAAGCCGGCGGATCGCTTATAAATATAGCATTCTTTACCCTTCTCCATCTAAATCCATTTTTACTAACAGCATGTGCTATGTATGCATGGTTTGGCAGGGTAAGATGAAAAAGATGATACAATCCATCATGCTTTACTACATGCACGTCTCCTATCTCAAAATCTCTAAAACCGTAACCGGAATACATAATAATTCTTATTTAAATTTTATTATTTGTGAATAAAAATATTAAAATAATTTATAAACCTGGACTCGCCTGCATAATTCCGCCGTCAACAAAATACGTACAAGCTGTTATATAACTGGATTCATCAGACGCAAGCCATGCAACCATTGAAGCAATTTCATTTGGCTGGGCCATTCTACCAATAGGAATAAACGAATTTAATTTTTTTAATTTTTCCGGATCAGACATAGTTGATTTATTTATTGGAGTAGTGACTGCTCCAGGGCCGACTCCGACAACATTAATACCATGCTCTGCCAATTCAACACCGGCAGTTCGAGTCAGCATTCTCATTCCGCCTTTTGAGCAGCAATATGGAGTATTGCCCGGCATCGGCCAGTCTTCATGAACAGATGAAATATTTATAATTCGTCCTCCTTTACCTTGTTTAATCATCTGCTTGGCTGCAATTTGCGTTCCGAAGAATGCACTCTTCAAATTTACATTCATTACTTTATCAAAATGTTCTTCAGTAGAATCTAAAACCGATGTTCTTGTTTCTATCCCGGCATTATTTACTAAAATATCTACTTTACCGAAAGCTTTCACAGTTTCATCAACAAGCTTTTGCAAATCGGAAATCTTACTTACATCGGCATCAACCATTATAGCTTTATCGCCCATATGAAAAATTTCTTTTTCCAATTCCTCTGCAGTTTCTTCATTTACCACATAATCTATTGTTACAGATGCTCCATCTTTAGCAAGAGCTAAAGCAATGGATCGTCCAATTCCGCTGTTTGCACCTGTTACAATAGCAACTTTATTAGTTAGTTTCATAAATTTACTCCTTGTTCGAAAAATAATTTCATTTGAATTTTATTGAAGGTATTTCACAATCTATTTGATAATAAATATAAAACTAAACTGCCTTCAAATATGTGATGAGTAGTGGAAATAATGTTAAATGAAAGTAAAATTATTAAGATTAATTTTCATTAATCAATTGTGCCGAAGGTTTAGCTTTTATTTTTAAAGTCATTATTGATGCGATAGAACCTAAAATAAAAGCGGCTATCCACAAAGTTGATGATCCAAAACTGCTCATTACCGCAGTACCAAACCATGGTCCAAATGCAAACGCCAAATTAAATACTGTTTGATATGCACCCATATACTCACCTCTCCTGTTTTCAGGAGAAATTTCACTCATATAAGCTGAGCTAGACGGGAAAAATATCATTTCACCGAAAGTCCAAATTATAATTGTAAAAATTAAGCCGTAAATATCTTTTATAAAAGCCATAGACCCGAAGCCTATCGCGCAAAGTAAAGCCCCTGTGGAAAGCATTTTTCTGTCAGACCAATGGTTCAGCATATTTGTCAAGGGGACTTCTACTAAAATGATTAATACTGTATTTACGGTAAAAACAACTCCATAAACAGTTTCACTAAAATGAAGATCTCTTACTAAATAAAGCGGCATTGATGCATTAACTTGAAAATAAATTAATGGAATCGGCAGCAATGCAATTAAAAAATAAATAAGCCGTTTATCTTTAAGAATATTTTCTATCTTATTAATTTCGATCGGTAAAGTTTCTTGGTTTTCAGAATTTTCACCGGCTGCATATTTATATTGCCATGGAGAGAATATTAAAAATAATCCGGCAAATAAAGTAGTAATACCATCTACAATAAATATCAAATTAAAATTTATTAAGATTAAAAGTCCGCCTACAACCGGGCCGATGCTCATACCTAAATTTGCGGCTAATCTAATTACAGCATACGCCGGTCTCCTTTGTTCGGATGATACAACTTCTGAAACCAAAGATAATAAGGCAGGCCGAAAAGCTTCGTTAATAATTGACCATAGTAATGTAAAAATTAAGATATTTGTAAAACCATTTATTAAAGGGAATAAGAATAAAAAAATACTAGATACCATTAATGAAATCTTCATTATTTTTAATGCGCCGAACTTATCACTAATCTTTCCTAAAAAAGGTGAAGTTAGTAAAGCACCAATGCCGTAAAATGTAAGCACTAAGCCGGCTTTTATAATTGATACCCCTACTTTCTGAGTGAGATATAAAGCAAGAAACGGCAGAACCATTGTACCGATACGATTTATCAGCATGGTAAAAAATAGCATCCATAAATTGCGGGGTAAATTTTTAAGCCCTCGCCAGGGATTCATAAATCCGCCTAAAAGAATTTTTATAGAAATGGTTGTGCGAATATAAGTATAATTTCAGCTTATCAAAAAAAAATTTTACATGTTAATAAGAGGTATTATAAATAGGGAAATACTAGAACAATGGAAAATTTAGATATTTCATTTTAGAATTATCTTATTTCAAAATCATCATCTTCTTGGTTTGAATAAAATTTCCGGCTTTAAGCCGGTAGAAATAAATACCGCTCGAAAGTTTATCACCATTGAAAGTTATTTCATAATTACCAGGCTGTTTTCTTTCATTAACCAAAGTAGTAACAGCTTTACCAAGTATATCATAAACTTTAATCTGTACTAAAGTCTCCTCTTTTGAGAGGTTTAGAGGAGCAATAGAATATTTAATTTTGGTTGTTGGATTGAAGGGATTGGGATAGTTTTGATACAATTTAAAACCTTCCGGAATATTTATCTTAGTTACACTTGTTGTGTTTGTAAATTCATAGCAGCCAATATCATATCTGCTGCCTTGGGGTCTAATAACGCTATCAAGATCAACCTTAACCACATTCGAAACTTGTGAAGTTCCTGTATTTACGGCTTGAGAATTTTGTAACAAATGAAAATCTCCCGAAGATGTATCGATAAAAACCTGGTCGTCAGGTTCGGCAAGTTTTGAGTTTAAATCATAACCTAAGGCTTGCCATTGTGACAAAGTAACTACTGTATTATCACCATCCGAACTTAGCCTGTTTTCTAAAATATTGTAATCGCACTTGAAACCGTTTAGCGAACTCGCATCAATTGTAATGCTGCCCCTGTAACTATGATGATTAATTAAAATGTTGTTGTATACAATATTTCCTGTTGAACCTGTATTAATATTAATATCCCATCTGGTTGCTGTAGGATTTACAATTGTGTTATTATAAATTTCATTATTTTTTGAACCTTCGGCACCGTCAATCATAAAAAGGGAAATCCCGCTGGAATGATTATTATAAAGAAGATTATTATAAATTTTAGAATCCTGAACACCGTCAAGATTTATCGCAGAACCTCCGCCCTTTCCGTTACTGTATAGAATATTACTTTCAATAACAGCATTCGTAATTATTCCGTCTCCCCCTTGCGAAACATCTGCGTTCAATTGAATTCCGCAGCCGTAGTTCTCAAAGCAAATATTATTTCTGACAACCGGGTTATCCCCCGAATTAGAGACATAAATACCATGCTGTTGAACGCTATACGAACATGTATTATTTTCAATTAAAATATTATTTGTAAACCCTGTGAAAATTCCCCAGTACTGGTTCCCGGTGCAAAAATTATTTTTAATAGTTACGAAATCTGAAACTGCTATTCTTATACCTGCTCTTGGCTGATTAATTACTTTGAAACCATCAATAACAACCCAGTTTGTATTTTCAATATTTATTCCGTCATTTGTAACGGGATTATGCTGATCAATCACAACATCATTTTTATACGCTTTAAAAACGATTGGTAAATTCTGTGTGCCGTTTGTTCTTAAATCAAAACCCGTATAATTCCCTTGCAAAACAAGAACCGAATCACCGGCAGAAACAATATCAGCTGCATGCTGCAGTGTTTTAAAAGCTGTCTGCGATGATATCCCATTATTATCATCATTCCCTGTTACAGAGACATAATAAGTTGTTTGTGCAAATGAAGATGTGAGAAAAAACAAGAATGATAAAACTGCTGTATAATAATTACTTTTAAGCATAGCTTACTCTTATTTTTATTTATCTTGATAATACAGCAGACAGCCTCAATTAAAATACCAAATTATTGTATATGCCTTTTTTATTGAATTCAATCTAATATTACTTTATTCTTGATCTTATATATAAAAAATTACATGGGTTAAGTAATTTTTGCATGTAGAATTACATTTATATGAAAAAAATCGGATGCTAATTATGCTTTGTATTAAGCTTTTCCCAGTTTTGAATCTCAATAAAATTACCTTCCGGATCGTTAACATATACTACTGTTAGCCTCCCTATACCTTTAAAATATTTTTGTTCCATTGATCCCAACTGCGAACCGCCGTTTTCTATTACTTTATTTAACATGTATTCAACATCATCAACATGAAAGGCAATATGGCCAAATCCTCTTTTATTTATAGAATTATTTTCATTTAATTTATCGGGATTATATTGAAATATTTCAAGTGTCGGCCCATTATTAAATCCCGGCAATTTTAAATGCACACCATTGATTAAGACATTTTCTATATCCGTTAAATTTTCTATCCACTTTCCGGATAAATGACGTTCCGGTAAAACCGGTTTGCATCCGAATACATCGATATAAAATTTGGCAAGTTTTTCCCAATCCATTGAAATAAGATTAGTATGGGAAAATTTTATAGGCATAACTAATTAAATTACTTTGATAATAATGGCGGATTGATCATCTTTTTGTTTACCAAACTTATTAACCTCTACCATTAAACGATCAAATATTTGTCCGGCATTTTGATCCGAATTTTCAATTAAAATTTCCTCAATTTTATTTATCCCTAATTCATCCCCTTTCTCATTCATAACTTCTACTATGCCGTCTGTAAGAAGTAGAAAAATATCTCCGGAAAAATAATTGATGATCTTGCTTGTAAAACTAAAATCATTTCTAACGGTTATCGGGATTTGTTTGATTAAAAGATGCTCAACTCTTTTTTGCCCTTTATTAAAATATAAAACCGGCAGATGACCTGCATTAAGATATTCAATTGAATAATCGGAATTAAATCTAATCATACTGCACGTAATAAACATATTCGGTTTTTTCAATTTATGCAGAGATTTATTGGCTTCGTTAATCAAATTTGTCAAAGTTATATCACTTTCAAGTCTTGAATAAAGTGCAGACTTAAACATTCCCATTAATAACCCGGCATCAATACCATGCCCTGAAACATCCGCTATATATGCGGTTAAATGTTTTTCACTTTTATATAAATCTATAAGATCGCCGCCTATTTCCAATGCCGGGTTAGATTTGCCGAATATCTCAAATTTATTATCCTTATAATCAATTGGAGGTACCAACACTTGGTGCATTCCCGATGCCAAATCCATTTCGGTTTTTAATTCAATTTGTTTTATTCCTTCATGTGTAATTAATATTATAAAAAAGATATAACCAAGAATTACCCCTAAATAAATTCCCACTGCATCAAAAATTAATTTATGTGATTGTATAAGGTTGTTAGTGTTGGGGAAAATTTCATTCCATGGTATAAACATCAGCCCGAACTGTAAAATTAAAGCCCAAATAATCGCTTTTCTATTTCTTGTAAAAGAATAAGCCCATCCAACCGCGACAACCCCGCAATAAAAAGCCAAGACTAAAATTAAAGGAACAGGCTCGGAAAGTTTATTTAAAAGATCGCTTGCAAAACCAAAAATAGAAAAGCTGAAAAAGACAGATAAAGCAAAAAGAGAATAAGCCTTTATAGGTAGCTTTTGCCAAAAAGAGCGTCGGTATTTTTGTTTGATTAGACTCAAAAAAATATATAACTGTTTTTAATATTTAAATATATTTTAATTAATTAAAATCCAAAATCTGATTAAATTTATTTTTACTTGAGTAGTTGTAATTTATCCAATTCCGCATTTATTAAGCCGATTTCTTCATCACTAAGCTTGACATCCGCGGCCTTCGCATTTTCTTCAGCTTGTTTCGGATTACGTGCTCCAACAAGTGCAATTGTAATTCCGGGCTGTTCAATTGTCCATTTTATTACTAATTGGCCTAATGTAATATTTTTATCCTTAGCTAAAGATTTTATTTTATCAAGAAATGAATTTGTTCTCTTAATATTCTCATCCGTAAAATAAAATAATCCGCTTCTATGATCACCATCAGCAAATTTTTGTCCCGGTTTCATTTTGCCCGTTAATAATCCTAACTGCAGCGGACTGTAGGCTAAAATGGATTTATTATTTTTTATTACAAAAGGGATTAATTCTTCTTCAATATTACGTCTAACCATACTGTAAGGAACTTGGTTGGAAACAAGCGAAATATAATTTTCGGCTTCTTCCATTTGAGAAATATTATAATTACACACTCCAGCATATCTAACTTTGCCGTCTTTTATTAATTGATTAACAGCTTCCATAGTTTCCTGTATCCGTGTTGTAGGATCTGCCCAATGTATTTGATATAGATCTATATAATCAGTTCCAAGTCTGCGCAGGCTTTCTTCGCATTCGGCAATTACACTTTCTTTAGATGCGTATTTATTCACCTTAATAGAATTCCCGTCGTTATCGATACTATTAAAGTAAAATTCTCCTAAATTAGTATCCCATCGCAGACCATATTTAGTTAATATTTGAATTTTATCACGCGGTATATCTTTTATTGCTTCACCTACAATTTCTTCGCTGGTTCCTTGTCCATAAGCAGGGGCTGTATCGATTGATGAAACACCCGAATTATAAGCAGCCTTAATAGCTTTTACTGATTCTGTTCGTTCAGTTCCTCCCCACATCCAGCCTCCGGCAGCCCATGCGCCAAACGTAACTACGGAAATACTTAAATCCGAGCCGTTTAATTTTCTAAATTCCATAAATTTTACCTCAAACTATTAATTGCCATCTGAAAATAAATTTACTTTTAATATTAAAATATAATTAATGAGAAAAAGATTTGTAATACCTTGCTAATAAATAAGAACCTAATACAAATGTTGCTGCTGCAATTTGTGCAAAGATGCATTGCAAATTCGGGAAAACTGAAAACCAAGTGCCAAGCCAATTAGGAATTGAAATACCTGTAGGTGTAACCGGCAGCCAATTTGCCTGCTGCATTTCCTGAACGCTTTCCCCCACCATTACTAGAAGCACTATTCCGAGCAGAACACCTGTAAGCACAAGCATTTTTTTGTATGGTAAGTGTTTATGAAGATTGAATGTAAGTACGGCGACTATGGAGGTAAGAATTATTCCTATTCCTGCGCCGATTAGTACAGTATGTCCTCCGTCCCTCAGCCGTAATTGTTGCAGAAAAAGTACAACCTCAAATCCCTCTCGATAAATAGCAGTAAATCCGAGCATAATAAATCCTCTCAGCATCTTAAATGATTTATCACCGGAAGATTCCAAAATATTTCTGCCTCTGTTTGTATGGTTTGTTATCCAGCCGGTCCAATAAATTTTATGGAAGAACCAATTCATTACAATCAATAATACAACAATAGCAAGAAGTCCGGTTGCTGCTTGAATGTCCAATTCAGGTAAATTAATATCTGTGAGTATATCAACAACCAAAAACCAGGTCACAGCAGTTGCGGCTAAACCTAAACCTGCACCAAGTGAAATACCTTTGCTGTAATTTTTAGGCTGTTTGCGTGTAACTGTGGCTGTAACAGCAGAAAGGACAAGTATAGCTTCAAGCCCTTCACGAAAAACAAGAACTCCGCTGCTTAATATGGCAGCAAATGAACTTAAATTTTCCGCCATCGGATCCGGAACACCGGCAAAAGCTAAAGCCTGCCAAACTATAACTGCAATAATAAAAAGAATACCTAAACTTATAAATGAATATTTTAAAATTGATTTAATTCCCAGGGCATGCTCCTTTTTATATAAATAAGTTATTTGTAATTAATTTCATATTATTATTCTTATTTAGATCAAATATAAATAATTAATGAAATAATGACAAGTATTACTAGTTTTTAATACATTTTGGAGAAAGCTTAAAAAGAATAATTCAATCTTCGTTAGGTGATTTGGAGTTATTGTTTAACTTACAATTGCGATTCTAGATTTTAATCTTAATTAAAACTTTAAAAGAGATACATTGAATATCCGGTAATCATCTTACTGGTTTGCTATTAATGAAATAAGAATTTCATTAATTTTCCGGCATTAGAAAAGCGGCAAAATAAATGTAACCAGAAATGTAAAAAATTTTCGGATCCAGTTTTATATATTAAGGTAAAACCAAATTTCGATTATCTTTTTTTGAAAATAAAATTATTGATGCTTCTTTTAAACCTTCAGATTTAGCGGTAAGTTTTATTTCACTTTCCTTTAATGTTGATTGAACTACGGCAAGACATAAACCGTGAAATGCGTTCCTATAATTTACCTTATATGAATTATGATCAAGTGGATTACCGTTACCAACCCCAATTATTTTACCTTCACCTTCAATGGAAAAATGAATTAAATTATCTGCATACGGCACAATGTTTCCATTTGCATCCAGCACCTCAACTTTTATATCGGCAGCATCATGGGCATCTGCATTAATTGTATCTTTATCAATACTTAATTTTATTGACACGGGTTTACCAGTTGTATATAATTCTTGAGTGCAGACAATTCTGCCGTCTTTTTTCCCAATAGCTTTTAGTTCACCAGGTTCATATTGAATGTCCCATTCAAGGTGCAGGTCAGCGGTAGTAGGGTGAACTTCCGGATTTGCATATTTATTCCATGCTCCTGAATGGCCCTGCCTTGGGAATTCCAAACGTTTTTCGCCATAAGATTTTCCATTAAGAAAAAGTTCTACAGAATTGCAATTGGTATAACATATAACCGGAATAATTTCCCCTTCTCTTCCCTTCCAGTTCCAATCCGGGAGAAGATGAATCATCGGCTTTGCAGTCCACTGACTTTGATAAAAATAATAACCGTCTTTAGGAAATCCACAAAGGTCAAGCACTCCAAACGGCCAGTTTTTATAAGGCCAGATAGATTCACCAAGGTAATCTATACCGGTCCACATAAAATCACCTATAACGTAATCATGCATCTTTACAAATTTCCACAGCTGTTCAGCATCAATCATCTCATAATTATAATTCGGACTTATTGATAATGAATCCTTGCCTAAGGAATAATCACCTCTTATACCCCCGCTGTATGATGTACTTTCTGTACCGATCATTTTCCAACTTGGATGATCATGACGATCGATACTGTAGTAAAGTTCCCGCCTTTTATGCCATCTATCTACATAATTATAACCGATAATATCTAATTCATTTAGAAATGCCGGAGTAGTTGCTCCTCCGTCCGCAGCAATATTATCACATGCAGAAGTAACAGGTCTTGTGGGATCCAGTCTATGGCAAACATCAACAAGTTTGCTAAGTATTTCCGCTCCATTACTGGTTTTTTGTTCAGGAATTTCGTTGCCGACGCTCCACAAAACAATAGAGGGATGATTTTTATCGCGCTCTATCATTGAAGATAAATCTTTTTTCCACCATTTATCAAAATATTGGTGATAGCCGTATTTTCTTTTTCCAATTTCCCATTCGTCAAAAGCTTCATCCATAACAAGGAATCCCATTTTGTCGCATAGATCCAAAAATTCAGGCGCGGGAGGATTATGCGAAGTACGAATTGCATTGCAACCCATTTCTTTTAATTCTTTAAGTCTACTTTTCCAAACTTGCAAAGGAACGGCAGAACCTACACATCCCCCATCATGATGCAAACATACACCGTTCATTTTTATATGTTCATTATTAAGTAAAAATCCTTTATTTACATCATACTCAATTTTTCTAATTCCAAAATTCGTAGTTATATTATCAACTTCAGTTTCACCTTTAAGAATTACTGAATGAAGCTTGTATAAAACAGGAGAATCAACAGACCATAATTCCGGATTTTTTATTGAAATATTTTGAATCAAATTTGATTTTTGTGCCGGCGCTAACGTAAAAGCATTTTCTGTTTTGGCAATTATGTTTCCGTTTTTATCAATAATTTCCGATAATAATTTCCCTTTTGTTTTATTATTACCTTTATTTTCAATTGCCGTATTTATCTTCACTATAGCATTTTTCGGCAAGACTTTTTGTGTAGTAATATAAATTCCCCAATGTTGAATATGAACCGGATTAATTTTAACATACCAAACATTTCTATAAATGCCCGATCCGGAATACCATCTTGTATTCGGCTGAAGAGAATTATCAACACGAACAGCAATTATGTTTTCTCCCTCTCTTAGATATGGAGTCAATTCATAATAAAAGCTTGTATAACCATAGGGATGATTACCAAGAAGGTGCCCATTCAACCATACATCGCTGTTCATATAAACACCATCAAATTCGATCCAGATATTTTTACTTAAATCATCTTTAGTAACTTGAAAATGCCTTCGGTACCAACCAATACCTGTGGGCAGATAACCACCGCTGCCGCCTGTAGGTGCATCTTTATCATATTTACCTTCAATGCTCCAATCATGCGGAAGATTTAAAGTTCTCCATTCACTGTCATTAAATGAAAATTTATCTGCACCTTTTATATCGCCAAGATGGAATTTCCAATTATAATCCATTAATAAATTCTGACGGCTTTCAATATTATTCTGTGCAGATATTTTTGAAACAGAGATAGAAATGAAAAATAGTACTGGCGTGAAACAAAATATTCTTGCAAAGTATTTCATATGTGCATCTATTATTTTTTAAATTAAATTTTTGTAATTATTTCTCCAAAGTAACGGATTGGATTTCAAATCCCGAGACATGCTTTGTGCCGTTTTCTTCAACTTCATTTTTATCGCACTCGAACTGAATAAAATTTATATCCGATAAATTTAATGCACCTTCATTCTTATAACCCGGTTCCCAAATTTTGGGTAAAAACTGCGGGTAAGAAAATGGCATGATGAGAGAACTGCCGTATTTTAACGAGTCCACAGATATTTTAATTCTTTGCCAGTCTTTTTTTAGCGTAATGCTTTTACTATAACTTCTGCCGTCGATGGTTAAAATATTAAATTGAATGAGAGAATTTTGATTATTAATTGATCTAGCCCTTAAAATAAAATATTTGTAGTCGTTTATATTATTTTTTAGCGGTTTTATAATTTTAACAGGACCAAATTGAACTGCAAAAGGAATCTCAGCTTCATTTGAAAAATTTATCTTTACAAAAAGAGCTGTTTCTTCATTATTAGTTCCGTTGGTATAGTTTACTAAATATCTCATCTTATTGCTGAACTGAGGAAACACTAAATCTTTCATGTCTCTTCCGGCATTAAATAGCACAAAATTTTCATCAGGATTCAGAACATTAAGTTTCCAGAACTTTGGGGAATAGAAATCCCAATCATCAGGCGAACCTTTTATTCCGCCCGGGAAAGTATAAAACACACCATTAGATTTTACAACGATACAATATTCAAACTTGCCAGGATTCAATAATTTTATCGAATCATTCACTTCATAATTAAAACCTCTTGTATTTTTAAGAATATATTTCTCAAAACCTCTCCAGCCTAAACTTCTTATAAAAATTAAAGCACTGTCAATTTTATTATCCGACGCAATTTTGAATCTGAAATGCTGCTTCGTTTTATAAAATAAATTTTTAGGGGAGTTATTAATTACTACAATTGAAGGATCGGTTGACGGCGGGGTATAGAGCCCATCTAAAAATTTTTCTTTTTTTGATAAATATTTGTTTATCGAAGTTATTTCAGAATTATTTTTAACTAATAAATAAATTCCGGGTTTTATAATAAATCCGGACTCAACCGAAATTTGCTTTTTCCCTTTGTCATCTGACAAAGAAAAGATATTAAAATTGTTGCCGAGATCCGGAATTGAAACACTCATCTTTCTATTTTCCCAATAAAGCCTGGCAACCTGGCGGGACATACTTGCGGGTTTAAAAGGATCACGTATCCACAAGCAATCCGGATACACTTCTAATTTCCATATTCCTTCTTTAACTTTATCTAAAAAGTATGCGCCGGTACCGTCATATTTAATTAAAGATGAATTTCCGCAGCCTGCAATATGTTTTATCATCTCTGCATTTCCGGGAATATCATCCGTAGAATTGGAATAATAAAATGCAGTATCCGAGTTCATCTCACTTAAGTCATTATCATAATCTACTTTGAAATTACCAAATTTATTATTAACAGGATAATTTCCATACGATTTGTATCTCGGCAATTCATGGAATGCTTTTGCGGCAATCATCATACTAATTGTTTTATTTGGTGTGTACAATAGATTCATAAAGTGAGTGCCGTATTCGGTATTACTCCATGCAATCTGCGAAGGGTCGTAGCTAAACATTGTCGCAAATTGCATTCCTGCCTCTCTAAAGCTCCTTACTATTGCAGGATACATATATGAGCCTCCGATATCGGCAGCTTCAAATTCGTATACCATTTTAGCTTTGTCGTTAAAACCAGTTAAACTGCCGGATGGGATTGTATAATGGTTAACATTAATCAGATAATTTCCTTGAAGCATTTTATTATGCACAAGTCCGGTTGGATACCATTGAAATGAAACACCTTGAATGTCGGCATTACAAACAGCTTGCGCCTGAACATTATTCCAATTTTGACTAATATTATAAAATAATGGTTTTGAATAACCTGCACTTCTAATAGCATTTACCATTTCATTTATATAATCCGTAACTTCTTTCGTACTATCCGGATGGAAAGGTTCATTTACAATTTCTAGCGCTATAATTGAAGGATCATTTTTGTAAATTAATTTTGTAAATGGATTATAATGATTCACAAATTGTTTTAAATAATTTCTTTCTGCTTTTCGAGCATCTTTATTAGTAATTAATTCAATCTTCGAATAGAATGAAGAAAAACCTTTTGTCTTTTCATCCGGTTGAGGCCAGCCGTTTCCCCACCATGCAATCGGCGTAAGAATTATTTTTATCCCCTTAGATTCTAATTTAGATAACAAATAATCAAACAGTTTTAGATGCTCGTTAATTAAAATATTTCCTTCCTTATCGGAAATCTCTCTGTCCCAAACATGAACTCGGAACGCATCAATACCCAAACGTACCATTTGTTCAATATCAAGGTCAATCGATTTCTTCAATGATAAACCGAGTTTTTTTTGAGCACGGTAAGAATATGCAAAAGGAGTTGTGTAGTTTACTCCGAATAAACTAACTTCTTTGTTAGAATTTATCCATCTCATTACACCGTTTTCATCAATTAATATTCCTTTATCTTTTTCTTTTTGTTGAGCATAACAAACGGATAATAGTAAAAAAACTGCTGTTAAAAAAAACTTACAATTAATCAATCACTTATACCTTTTGAATTTTTATGGAATACATTTTCAAGTAATTATAATTCAAGCAAATTTTATAATATATTACTTAAGAAATATAATTTTTCGAGTTTGAAAATTCTTGCCATTGTTTATGCGGATAAAATATATTCCGGATGATACTTTATTATTATATTCATCTTTACCCAACCAATTAATTGAATGTTTCCCGGCTTCTTCAAATTTATTAATTAAAGTTTTAATATGTTCACCGAGAACATTATATATTTCAATAACAACTTTTTCAGTTTGAGGCAGTGAATATTGTATTGTGGTTGAAGGATTAAAGGGATTAGGAAATATACTAAATTCAAAGCCTGAAGCATTTTTTACTTCATTTACCGACGTTGCATTTATTCCTAAAAATGCATCTAATACAGCAGTAGGTTCTTTAGTTAAAGGATCCCACGCACCTAAATTATAATTTTGCCAGTTATAACATTCAGGTTCCCAATAGAAAACGCCCAATCCGCCGACTGATTTTGTTTTTTCAATTAGGTCTAAAAGGAAATGATTAGCTTCTATAGGCTGATTATATAAAAAGCCTGCTTCGCATACCATTACCTTTGTATTATATCTCGAGATAATATCTTTCATGGTTAAAAGAGCAAGGCTATCATCAACCGACCACGACATATTAACCCAGTAGGGGTAAACCGACATCCCTATTACATCCCATTTAGCACCATTGTTTTTTAACCCATCAAACATCCACCTGTATAAACCACCGTCATTTGCATTTGATAAATGAATAACAACTTGTATTGTACTATCTACTGCTTTAACAGCATTGTAACCACTTTTAATCATAGCTGCAAAATTACTCATATGAGTTGAAGCTCTGCCGTCCTCCCACAGCATACCGTCATTTACTTCATTTCCTATTTGCACCCATTTGGGAATTACACCTAATGATTTTATAGTATCAAGTACTTTATAAGTATGATTATAAATATCCGTTAAGAGCTGGGAAAATGAGTGGCCTACCCATGCCGCCGGCTTAGTTTGATGAGCAGGATCCGCCCAGGTATCACTGAAATGGAAATCCAGCATTATTTTAAATCCCATACTATCTGCAATATAAGCTTTACGTACTACATCCTTTAAACCGTTATATCCATTTGCAGGATTAACCCAGACTCTAAACCTTAGTGCATTAATCCCTTTTTCTTTCAATATCTGCAGACAATTTTCCTGAATTCCGGAACTATTATTAAAAACGTATCCGTTATCCTGCATTTCGGTCAGCCAGCTTACATCTGCCCCATTAGCAAATTGCGCCTTTACTTCTATGCATTGAAATACTATAAAAAAATAAAAGAATGATAAAAGGATTCGTTTCTTAATAAACAAATTAAAAATTTCCACAACTCTACTTTTTTAGGTTAATTTTATTATTATTCCAAAAAATGAAATTTAGAACATTCATAAAAGTTTTAGATCGGATTTCCAAGATTTCATTAAACTCATTTTCTTTTTGATTATTTAGCTCCATTGAAATAATTACTTATTATAAATTCTGATATTTAAAAATTTAAATTCTCAAATCTTAATTACAACTTTTCCCTTTGTTTTCCCCGATTGAAATAATTTAACTGCACCGGTCAACTCATCAAAATTAAAGACATGACCTATATAAGGCTTGCCGAGGTTTAATTCTTTAATTTTATTTAAGAATTCTTTCAACATTTCTACTCTATCGTAAAGCCAAATAAGATTGAAGCCCATAACGGATTTATTACTTTCTACAAGTGTTAATCCGTCAACTTTCGGTCTTGTTAAAAATTGATAAGCCAGTTTTAAATAATTCGGACTTGAAGCAGGTGAAGAATAATCCGTTAATCCGTAGATAATCATTTTACCGGTTGGTGCAAGGAGATTAAATCCGGTTTTTTGAACTTTCCCGCCGATACTTTCCATCACTAAATTTAATTCTCTTCCGTCAAGATTTTTCCTTAATTCTTCTTTTAAATTATTATTCCTTACAATAATTCTATCACAACCTTCTTTTTTTAATAATTCAATTTTAGATGGATTGCCTACTGTACCTATCGTAAAAGCAGAAAATTTTTTTGCTATCCTATTAACAAAAATGCCAACTCCACCGGCAGCACTATGAATTAGGACCGTTTGGTTTTTACTTACATTTCCCAAATGCACAATAGCATAATAAGCAGTAAGAGCTTGTACCAAAAAACCTGCACCTTCTTCAAAGGACCATTCATCCGGCAGAGCCTGAATATAGTTATGATCGATGTTGAGATAATTTGTAAAAGCGCCGAATTTTATTACACCCATTACTTTCTGATTTAGTTCAAAATCAGTAACTCTCGAACCTTTATCAAACACTATTCCTGAAAACTCAAGCCCCGGAATAAAATCCCTCTTTGGAGCTGCTTTATATAATCCCATTATAGTGAATACGTCGGCAAAATTTAAACCAATTGCTTTAATTTCAATACAAACTTCATTCTCAGCTGGTTTATTTATCTCTTCCCTTACAAGTTCAAGCCTTTTAAGTGAGCCGGCTTTTGACATCCGATATGATTTTCTTTCCACTATTGAACCCCTCGAATAATATTATCATTCACTGCAGGTTAAATTAGTAAAAACTTTTATATTTTTAATAAAATTTTAATAATTTTATTTAATTAAGATGTAGCCGAATAGCATAATTGTGTTATTTTGTAAAAAGACTTTTTCCTATCTCCAAATAATATAATTTATCATCTGTCATTCAGAAATTAAAATTTTACAAAAGTATACAAGTTTAAATTATTCATGTTATTTTTTGTCTGGTAAATTTGCCACTTTTATATAAAGTTACATTAAGTTATTTTTTACTCGTATTTTTTTACTTTAATTTTAATTGGAATTATGAGAACAATTTACATAAGAAAAGATTATTCTAACTATACAAGAAAAATTTTAATTGATATGGCATTCTTGTCAACTCATAAAAAATTAAGACTGCTTAAAAATTATTATGAAGATAATTTATATTTCCCATATTTTGAAAATGGCGATAGTAAACAAATTCAAAAATACTTTTTAACAAGAGATAAAATTATATCGGAAGATGCAAATCATTATTTTTTTAATTTTCCGTTTAAACCGAATCAAGTAGAAGAAGCAGCATATTAATTATTTAATAAGCAGTTAATTTGTTTTGGCACTATTAAAATCAACATTATGTATTAATTGCTTCTATAAATAATTTTACCTCACAAAAAATTTCCTGTTTTGGATATGCTCTAAATATCATTTTAAACTTTTCTTATTATATTTCGATAATCAACTGTTTTAATTGAAATTCTATTATAATGATCGATGATACATATTTGTTAAATTGAATAATTTCTTATTGACAAATTTAATTTTAATTTAGTATATTAAGATGCATTTGTAAGCGTTTTTGATGATTTAATAAATATCTTCGAATAACGTTTATGTGTTAAAAGTCCTGCTTCAGTATAGTTCACTTCAAGTATTCTATAATGCTACCAACTATTTTTTCTAATTTTTCAATAATAGGTCCCTTGATTTAATAAATATTATTTATTTTGATAAGGAGAAAATTTTATGAAAAAAATTTTACTTTTGTTTGCAGCATTACTTATGGTTTCACTGTATACAGTTACACTTGCACAGGTGACAAATCTTAAAGTAAATAGTTCCACTAGCAATTTTACAATGGTATCTGGTGATGCTATTAGTTGGAGTTATAATATTCCCAATGGTTCAACAACTCTTATAGAAATTTACTATGATGTTAACGGTAACCAGACAATTGATGCCGGTGATGTACTATGGCAATCTTTTCAACAGACAGACGGTGATAGTGTAGGACAAAACGGTCCTCCGGACATGGATAACACGGTAAACGGTTCGGTTTCATTTGCACAACCCGTAGGAATCGCACCCGGAAAGTATATAATGAAATTTACTGAAAATAATCAGAGTGCTACAATTGCAGGTACTGTTACTGCTTTATCTTCGCCTGCATTTACTATTTCAGGCACAGTAACACCTCCTGCCGGTAAAAGTGCTGCAAATATTTTTGTCGAAATTCAACGAGGAAACCATCATCAACCTAATTTTTGGGATGGTATTACCGACTCTAACGGTAATTATACAATTCAAATGAATAGTGATACTGCTGGTAATCCATGGGTAATTGATTTAGCAAATAACCCGTTTCCCCCTAATATTATTACCCCAACTTCGGATACTATAACTATTGCGCACAACATTTCAAATATTAATTTTTCGTTTATTACTGCTGTAGCGCAAATTGCAGGAAAAGTTATGGATGAAAATGGAAATGCTATACCGGATATAAACGTAGAGATAAATGATTTAAATAATTCAAGTTCTTATTTACAATATAATAATAATTCAAGTGCCGACGGTTTATTCCAATTCGGATTAACCAGCAGTGATCTTAGCGCCAGTCATTCCTGGCAGGTAACAGCAAATTATGATAATCAATATGACTCTACACAGAATTATTTAATGGGGGTGGCATACGTATCAAATATCGTTGCCAGCGACAGCATCTATAAAAAATTAGTTATATATAGTGCTAATTCATACATTACCGGTACATTAAAAATAGACGGGAGTGCACCCGGCTTTCCAATGATGCTTGTAGCTTATAATCAGGATTCAGCTCAAGCAATCGCATTATGTGACGGTTCAACAGGAAATTTTTCACTGCGAGTATCAAATAAAATTTTCAATTATCAAATCTTTCCGATAAATTTTTCTCAAAATTATTACTACCAAAATGCAACTGCGCATCCAGGTAATTCCGGAGTAACTTTAAACTTAAGTACAACTCCGCTTGCAGTTAAACAGAATTCTAACGGACTTCCGAAAGATTTTTCGTTATCTCAAAACTATCCCAATCCGTTCAATCCAAGTACGGTTATTAAATATGCCTTGCCCACTGAAAGCAGTGTTCGTATAGCAGTCTATAATTTAATAGGACAAAAAATAACCGAATTGGTTAATGACACTCAAACTGCAGGATTTCATCAAGCTACTTTCAATGCGAAGAACTTATCATCGGGTATTTATTTTTACAAAATCATCGCAACTGCAAAGAACAGCGCTAAAGAATTTATTCTAACAAAGAAAATGCTGCTTTTGAAGTAGTTACATAATCCACTAATTTTATTTAAAAAGGAGCCGCAATTAAGCGGCTCTTTTTAATTAATATCTAATCCTTTGAATTTTGAAATTCACTTAAGGCCATTTTTTCTACCTTTTCCTTAATTTCCTTTGGAAGAATAACCGAATCATAATATTTCCCGTCTTTTCCTTTTTCATTTGGACTAGACATAAAAATACCATTAGAACCGCTGATCAATTTGAACCCTTTTATAACGATTCCATCATCTGTTCTAATATCGAAAAAAGCCGAGGTTTTACCGCCGGAATTATTACTAAGATGGTTCATTCTAACTATCTTCATTTCTACCTCCTTCATTATTATTAAAATAGGATAGTATAATTTTACCTATCCCCTTTTGTTTTTTAAAGAAAAATGGTCATAATCTTTTTTAAAAAGGAATAAAAGCTAATTAGCACACTATAAAATTGATTTATACAATTTACATACGGCAGTTTAAAGTACTTTATCGGAAGTACTTGTATATTTTTAATATAGCTTTTATTAAGAGACTTAACGGCAAATATATTTAGATAAAAGTCCCCGTTTTTCTAAATGATATAAAAGTAAAAATCTGTAACTCACTCCCCGGATTATCTTTGCCTTAAATTGAGTGGAAAACTAAAATGAAAATAATAAAATTAATACTAAATAACCAATAGAAAATGAAAATATTAAATTTTTAGTGGCGTATTTTATTTTACTCTCAAAAAGAATCTAAGTGAAAAAATATGTTATGCTTTTTAAATAAGCTATTGCAGCTCTAAAATTAATTATCAGATAGAAAATATCATCAACAGCAATGGATATTAGAACTTTTCATGCCATTTATTGGATACTAAGGAATTAATAATTTGCTGTCCTCTATGACCGAAGATCGGATGATTTTCTTTAGATAATGTATCAGCTAAACTAACAGCAACTTCAGCAGTAGGTTTATTTTTCTTTTTAGATTCGTTCAATACTTTCAAGGTAGTTTGATAAATAGAATATTTCCAATTAAATAGGAGATGTTTTTCAATAAAAGGATCGTCATTTATATATCCATATTGTTCATTGGAGCAATTTACAATGCCCATTCTATTAGTTAAAAAATCGGGTATATATAATATTCCCCTTTTATGCAATTCCCTGCCATCTATTTTTGAATCCTCTAATTGATTATTCGCAGCCCCGCAGATGATTTTTGCCTTTATATGAGGAATGGTATTAGGATTAAGTACTGCACCGGTAGCACAAGGCGAAATTATATCACAATCGACCATAAATATTGAATCATCGGTTCTATTAATTAAATAAGTTTCAAGATTCTCACCTTCAAATTCATTATTAGCTATATCAATATTTTCACGATAAATATCGCAAGCTACAATTTTCTTTACTTTTTCTTTAAATAAAAATTTTATCAATGGTCTGCCTACGTTTCCAATTCCCTGAACGGCAATAGTCTTACCTTTCAATGAAGTACCAGAACAGAATTTTAAAGCCGCTTTCATTCCCGCTACAACTCCTCTGGCAGTAGGTATTGAAGGATTTCCGCTTCCACCGAGATTTTGAGGGATACATGTTGTAAATCTTGTATTCGAAAAAATGTTGGCCATATCATAAACATTAGTACCTACATCTTCCGCAGTTACATAACAACCGTTTAATGAAGTAATAAACTGACCGTAATGCTTATATATTTCGGTTCTAATGCCAAAATCATTTTTTTCAATGTTAGGGTTTTGAGCCATGACCCCTTTACCGCCGCCCCACCATAAACCTGCAAGTGCATTTTTATACGTCATGCCTTTTGCTAAGCGGAGGCCGTCACGCAGATAATCTTCAATATTTTGGTAATCCCAATATCGGACACCACCTGCAGCTTGTCCACGATTAGTTCTATGTACGAAGGCCCCAAGAATAGTTTCATATTTCGGCAAAATCTGGAAGAATAATCCTTCGTGCAAATTAAAGTCTCTTTTATCAGAATTTATAAATTCGGCAATAGGTTTTAATAGTTTATGTGAAGCAGCAACCTTTTTATTTTTTTTATCATAAACAAAATAAAATCTATTTATTCCATTTGAATGGAGTAAACGTGCAAATTCAACAGTAGATAGTTTTAACAAATTTAAGGTGTCACTCATAATACAACCCTTAAAATTAATTTTTTAATTATACTAAATTTATCACTATAAATAATTGGATAAAAATATTTTTTATAATTTTTATATTATGCAATATATAACAAAGTTTAAAACATTTTAAGTTTAAATTGAAAATGCTTAATTAATTTTTTCTTGAATTTACATAATAATTTACAATGTAATCTTATGAATAAAGCAGATCTTAATACTTTAACAAATAATTTACCTATAATTCCCGGCATTCTTCGGAAAGAAGAATATTTAAATTCGGCTGTTCTCATCCCTCTGGTTTTTAAGAATGGAGAGTATCATTTTCTATTTGAAAAGAGATCTGAAAAAATTAGACAAGGCGGGGAAATTTGCTTTCCCGGCGGGGAGTTTGATCCTTCAATTGATAAATCATATAAAGATACTGCAATTCGAGAAACACATGAAGAAGTGGGCATAGAAAGTAAAGATATTGATGTAATTGGAATATTGGATACGTTAATTGGACCAACAGGTGTTACGGTTAATTCTTTTATTGGTGTAATTAACAATAATAATTTAATGGATCTAAATTTTGATTTAAACGAAGTAGAAAAAACTTTCCTTATACCCGTTTCTTTTTTCGTCAATAATGAACCGGAAAATTATTTTGTTAGAATGGAAATTCATCCCTCGGAAATAGATAAAAACGGCATTAAGTTCAGTACTCTCCCCGTAAAAGATTTACAGTTGCCCGATAGATATTCAAAACCCTGGCGCGGAGGAAAACATAAAATTTTTGTTTATAAAACACCAGAAGGAATTATTTGGGGTATAACAGCCGTCCTAATTCATGAAATAGTGAAAAGACTAAAGTAAATGACGGTACTTAATTAAAGAATTAGTTAACTTTTTATTTTTGAATTTATCGTTTGATTAACTCTTTTTATTCTTTCATTTATCGGAGGATGCGTTGAGAAATAATTGTAATCTTGAGAATTCTCAGAATGTAAATTAGCTAATTTTTCAAAAAAGCTAATTGAAGCTTGATAATTAAATCCCGCAGCGTACATTAGAATAACTCCAAATGAATCTGCTTCATACTCCTGATCTCTTGAATATCCTTTTTGCATTAAATTATTTATTGTTCTAACTGCCAAACTTCCTATTAGACCGCCCGGTTTGGTAACCATCGAGAAAAAGTTTAACGATGAATTTGCTATCGTACGATTAAAGATATGCCATCTTACAATATGTCCGATTTCATGACCAAGGATAAAAGCAATTTCATCTTCATTTAAATTACAAAGCTTTAGTATAGAACTTGTAGTAAAGATAAATCCGCCTGGTAATGCAAACGCATTAACATCGTTAGAAATTATGGAACTAAAGCTAAATTTTCTATATCTGTTTTTCACTTTTTCAGTTAATTGTGAGCCAACATCTTCCAATAGCTTTTGAACTTGTATAGAAGTATCAAAGGTATTTACCTGCCTTATTTTTCCTGCTAATTCTTTCCCGACAAAATATTCAGCTTGTATTGCTTCTTCCTCGGAACCGAGAACCGATTTATATATCCATTTACCGCGTCTTAAAACCTGACCTGATTTTTTACCAAGATGACGAAAGAATTCTTCCATTACAATAAATTATTTTTAATATTTTTAATTCATTAGTTATATAATAAAAATAAGATTTGTTTTCCAATATTCATAAATAAGTTAAAGTACATAATAATTATAAAAGATATGCTAACTTAATAAAATATCGCCAACCAAATTGTTTTTTCACCCGGCTTTGTCCATTCCACCCTATGTTTAACATGTGCAGGTATGTTTATAAAATCACCTGTTTTTAAGTTTATTTTTTTATTTCCATTCTCAAATAAAAGTTTAGCCTCCCCTTCTATTACAATTACCCATTCGTTTTCACTTTGGTCATACCAAAATCCCGGATTTGAACATTGACCTTTTGAAATAATTTTTTCAATTCGAATATTCTTTTGCACTAATAATATTTCAACTATTTCATCCGGAATTTCGAAAGGAATATTGTCATAAATACTTTTAGTTTTCATTTCAATTCAAACTTATAATCTTTTTAAAGATAATTTATAAATTACATTTTTGATCGGCAATATCAAGATTTTTCTAATAATGCTAAATATAAATATTAATTTTTAAATATATGAATTTTCAAAGATAGGACTTGTTATAATGAAAGATAAGAAATAACCACACCTCTGATGAAACGATTAAATTTAACAACAAGGAAATAGTTTCACCAGAGGAATAATTTCCAATTTAATAAATTAGAAATTACAGCAATGATTTAATATGTTCTACATAATTTGCGGCGCCTCCGGCTTGATAACCGGTTGCTGCAATTGGTTCACCATCGCTCTTTAATAAAATAATAGTGGGAAATCCCTGAACTCCGAATTTTTGCGCCAATTGTTGATTGTAATATTTAGTGGCAACAGATTGATCTATGTTTTGCGGAAAATCTATTTTAACCAAAACTAAATTTTCATTTGCGTAATTTATAAATTCATCTTTAGAGAAAACTTCATTGTCCAATCTTTTACACCAAATACACCAATCGGAACCCGTAAAATCTACAAGTATTGGACGATTTTCGTTTTGAGCAACTTGTTCTGCCTTTTCAAGGTTATCATACCATTTTAATGAATTACTCTTTGCATTTACAGAACATCCGTAAATGAATAAAAAAGAAGATGCAATTAGAACGGACAGAATATTTTTCATTATTTTCATTTTTTACCTTTGAAGTGGAAAAAAAATTAAAGTTATTTTAACGTATGATGAAGGCTTTTTTAAAAAGATTCGGCATTTAAGAAAAAATTTGGAGAAAAACCTTATTTTGTACTTTTTGAACTTTTGAATAAAATTCTTCTTTTTTCATAAGCCTCATGTGCAATTTTAACATCTTCAATGAACTTGGGTAATTCTTTTAACAGTAAAGCTTGCGGTCCGTCCACTAAAGCTTTAATAGGATCCGGATGGAAATCCACTAAAATCATGTTTGCTCCGGAAATAACTCCTTGCGCAGTTGCATGAAAGATATCAAGGATCCCATCGGGTGACGAATCTCGTGATCCAATTGAATGTGATGGATCAATACACACCGGCATTCGTGTCAATCTTTTAATAGCAGGCACCAAACTAAAATCCACTAAATTTCTATGCGGTTCGGAAAATGAAGTTTTCATTCCTCTTAAACAAAAGACAACTTTCGCATTTCCTTCACTGGCCAAATACTCGGCAGCATTTAAAGATTCATTTAATGTAATTCCAAAACCTCTTTTTAAAAGAACAGGAAATTTTTTTTGTCTGCCGATTGATTTTAGTAATTCAAAGTTTTGAGTATTGCGGGTTCCTATCTGCAGCATAACCCCGGTTGGATTTCCCGTTTGTTCTAACGCTTCATTAATTTCTTCGATATGATTTTCATGAGTCACTTCCATCGCTATAATTTTAATAGAATACTTTCCTGCCAATTCGAAAACGTAAGGTAAGCAATTCTTACCATGACCTTGAAAAGAATATGGATTAGTTCTAGGTTTGTAGGCACCCATCCTTGTACAAATAAGATTATTTTCGTTCAGTGATTTCATCATCTGTTCAACATGTTCTTTTGTATCTACGGCACAAAGCCCGGCAAAAATATTTAAATTGTCCTGATCAAAATGAACACCGTTATAATCAAAACCGATAGTCCGTTTACTGTCCTTATGTCTTCCGATAATCCTATATTCTTGTGAAACCCTGACAACTCTTTCAACTGCAGGAAGAGTTTCTATAGCTTCTTTATTCAAAGCAGCTGTATCACCAAAAAGATAAATTTCGGTTAAACGTTGAAATTTTCCTTCAACAATATGTTTTTGAATTCTTATGTTATCTAAATTATTTAAATAATCCCATGTTTTTTTGAATGCATTTGAATTCTCATCTATGTCATGATGCAGTATTACTATCATTTCTCAAACCTTAATAACTATTATTTTATATAAAGTGAGGTGAAATTTAATAAAAAATTATGTTTATATAGAGAAGAAAATCATAATGAGGTGAGTAATTTGGGTACTAAATGGAATAATTATACAGGTTAAATATTAAATTCTGATATTTAATAAAAAGAGCCGCCAAAAGTTGACGGCTCTAATTAATAATATTATTATATCTGAAGTATTATTTCAACAAAACGAGTTTCTTTGTTTGAACAAAGCTTCCGGCTTTTAATTGATAGAAATATACTCCACTTGCTAAATTACTTCCATTAAATGATACACTATAATTGCCGACCGGTTTTTCACCGTTGACTAAAGTTGCAACTTCACTGCCTAGAACATTATAAACCTTCAAAGTTACTCTACTCGCAACCGGAACACTGAACTTAATCATAGTAGTGGGATTAAACGGATTCGGATAGTTCTGATATAATTGATAGTTTGATACGGTCCCGCTTGTGGTATTTATGGAAGTCACATCAACAGGTGACATAGTAAATGATGCGCTGCTTGTATAATTCCCATTATAATCTAAAGATACATTACTAGTTTGGTTTGATGTGTAACCGTATTTATCAGCCGTGATATTATAACTTCCGGGAACAAGTCCTGCAATAATATAGTTTCCGTTTTGGTCGGAAATACCGTAAGCTGAAATTTGTTGATTATTATCTAAAGCGAAAACAAAAGCTCCGCTAACAGGATTTCCTGAATTATCTCGTAAAGTACCGCTAACCATATCAGCTCCGGAATCCGTATCAGCAACAAGAGTAAAGTTAATTCCGGAAACAATTCCGGATGAATTTACAACAACCGAATCAGCATCCTTCCATTTTAAGGTTTGCATTCCATCATTTCTAAAGAAAGTGGGTTCGTAATCCTTTTCGGGAATAGCAAGTAAAATATAACTTCCGGGATACAGATGTGAAAACGTATAATTGCCTAAAGAATCAGTAATTGTTGAATATCTTTTATGAGAATGATTTCCATCATTTAAACGAATTGCGAAGATCATTGCGTTAACTGCCATATTGCTATCATTTTTTACTACTCCGCTTATGCCGTTATTATAAACCGGCTTATGATTCAGGACAAAATCAATTCCAGTAGTATCTGATGAAATAGAGATTCTATCGGCATCCATAAAGTTACTTTTATCATTATAAAATTGGGGAATATAATCATGATTGAACGGATGAGCAAAAACAACAACAGTATCTCCGGCTCTAACGTGCACGGAGTAATGTCCTGCACTGTCGGTTACGCCGTGATAATATCTCCAGTGATAAGTATTAAATGCAACATTATATACTTCAATCCAGGCTTTTAACGGATTACCAGCCGTATCTGTAACTGTCCCCGAAAGCATGTATTTCGTAGGAATAATTCGTGCCTGCAATGAAATATTAAATGAAAGGCTATCACCGGAGTTCAATTGAATCTTTGTTGCATGAAAAATATCTCTTACATTATTATAATATTCCGGGTAATACCCCATAGCACTGGAATAAATTAAATAAGTTCCGGGTAAAAGTTTTGCACTGAAATTACCCATGCTGTCGGTTTTTACAAAAGTTAAATCCCATCCCCAAATAGGAATAAACGCAACTCTTGCATTAGCAATTGCCATATTGGAAGAATTATCCATAACGGTCCCTGAAATAACTCCCTTTACAAGATTTGAGTCAATTGAGATAACTGCAGTATCAGATGGACCGCTCTCACCGGAACTATTCTGGGCAGTAACATAATAGGAATATGTTTCACCTCTTTGAACATATTTATCAAACCAGAAATTCATATGAACATGCGAATACATTTTTACAAATGAACCGGTATCCGAAACTCCGCCGGTTTTTCTATATATATTAAAATAAAAAGAATCCATATCGTAAGTAACATCCGGTTTCCAATTAAGTTTTACAAAAACATGTTCGTCCCATGTACTTTGGGTTGCAGTTAAATTTGTAGGGTTAGCCGGCTGTGCATGTGTTAATACTGAAAGGCTGGCCAAAATCACAAACGTCAAAAACACATTAGCAAATTTTTTCATGATTTCCTTTCTCCTTAAGTTTATTATTCTTAAAACGTGCTTACCGCATTCATTTAGAATGGCAACTAATTATTCTTATCACTCGTTTGTTAAAATATTATACAAAATCATGCCAAAACAATAAAATAAGAGTTTTTTATTTATACTAAACATTTTTTATAGAACTTCAATTATTTATGCCTGGTAATATCATAGTATCGCCTGGTATATTAAATTATCAGGTAAACACTTTCAAATTCTGTCGGAAAGATTTTGCAAAGAGTATATGATTTTATAATAATTTCTTATCCTTAATACTTATTTAAAGCCTGAATTTCTAATGTATTTTAATATATGCAATTAGATATTAATATTATACGAATATTTTTCGCACTAAAAACTATTTTACATTAATTTTTAATAATGCTATTTGCAATGTTTGGCAAATTCATAACAAATAGATTTGTATATCTTCAGTATAAATGAATAAATTAATGCGTTAAAAAATTCCATACAATGTGTAAATTTTAACATTAATATTTAATGACTGAGATCATTCAATAGAACAAGAAGTGATCTTAAATAATACATTTCCCTCTTTAAGCATGAGAAACTTTAATTACTAATATTTTAATGATTGGTCTTGATACAATGCAAAAAAATCAAAAATTCGTTTTTATTCTTTTAGTAGCTCTTTTCTTTATTTTATTTTTATTTTTTGCAGTTCTTAAGACCAAAATTATTATTTTATATACTATTCTATTTATAACAACATCTTTAATTTTTATCCTATTGTTCAGCCTAATTATCCGATACAAAATTCCCACTAAATATATTATTTGGATAATCGGTTTAGGCATAATTTTAAAGATTGCTCTTTTATTTATGCATCCGATAGGTTCAGATGATTTTTACAGATATATCTGGGATGGTAAAGTGCAGGCTAATGGAATTAATCCGTACAAGTTTGCTCCTTCCGATAAAGCTTTAAACAATCTACGTTCAACAAATCTGCCTAAATTGGTTAATTATCCTGAAATGAAAACAATTTACCCTCCTCTCGGAGAAAATTTATTTTATTTAAGTTATTTAATAAGCGGAGAAAGTTTTTTAGGGTTAAAGATGTTTTTATTCCTTTTTGACATTTTAACAATTTATGGCCTTTATTTAATTATAAGGAAATTGAAGTTACCTCAAAAAAATATTTTGATTTACATTTTATGTCCATTACCTATCTTTCAATTTATAATTGACGCTCATGTTGACGGATTTGGTTTACCATTGTTGCTTTTTGCTATTTATTTTTATCTGGATCGGAAAAGAAGTTTAAGCTATATTTTTTTAGGATTATCCTTATGCATAAAACCGGTTGGTTTATTACTAATCCCCATTTTTTTTCTAAATGAGAACAAACTGTTAGAAAAATTAAAAACTATTATTATTCCTTTTTCTATATGCTTTTTATTATATCTACCATATATTTTTACTGGAGCTCCTTTTCAGTCGTTAAAAACTTTTACTGAAAATTGGACATTTAACGGGATTATTTTTGATATTCTCAATTCATTCGTTCAAAATAATCAAACCAGCAGATTAATTTGCGGCATTCTTTTAATTGCGGCATACTTACCTGTAATATTTACTAAGAAAGAACTAATTACTAAAATTTATCTTTCAATATTTCTACTATTAATATTCTCCCCGGTTGTTCACCCATGGTATGTCGCCTGGCTTGTAATTCTTTTACCTTTTATTAATAGGTGGAGCGGAATTCTTTTGGGGGGATTAATTAGTTTAACGGCTTTTACAATACTTAATTATCAATTAAAAGGAATTTGGCAGGAATACACTTGGGTACTTATTCTGGAATACACTCCCATATTAAGCTTATTTTTATATGAACTTTTTAAGAATTCAATAAAATTTAATAAACCAAAATTAACATGATTAAATTGGTCTTTTTCAAGATTTAATAACTTGATGTTTCAGATTTTTATTGTTTAGATTATGTGCAAGAAGAATCTTATTTCAAATCTAAAAGCTTGTTCAGGGTATAATATTTATACACTTTAGAACACATAGTTAAAATTCAAAACATAAAATATCTTATCTAATTAATATTTTGTGATAGTGTTCACCTAAAGAAATTTAAAATATTCTATTTTACTACCGGAAATTATTTTCAAAAGGAATTGGAATGCTTTGGGTGCTTATTTCAGTGCTGTTTTTATTGTGGCTCGTAGGGGTAATATTAAAAATATCCTTAGGGGGTTTTATACATGTTATTTTGATTATTGCCGTTATTTTGCTCGTCATTAATTTACTCAAATCGACAAAGCATAACTATTCTTAACCATTAAGAATAAAATTAAATTTATTTCTAAGAGATAATTTTGTTAATGTAAATAATTTCATTTACCCCGCTTTAAAACTTCAATTTTAACATTAGCTGTACCGGTTAAAATCATATCTAATTTTTCTGCTGCTTTTTTAGATAAGTCAATAATTCTGCCTTTTGCAAACGGCCCTCTATCATTTATTCTTACAACAACACTCCTCATGTTATCTAAATTTGTTACTCTAACAATTGTACCAAACGGCAAGTCATTACTTGCGGCAGTTAAATCATTCATATTGTAAATCTCACCGCTAGCGGTAGGAATTCCGTTGTACTTTTCCGCATAGTAGGAAGCGGTACCATAATATGTTTGTAAGGAGTTAGTCCTCATTGAAGAACCATTACTTTCATTTTTCGGTTCGTTGATTCTTTCATTACCTTTATGGTCATTATTCGAAGTAAACCGGGGAACACTGCTGCAGGCAATAAAGTAGAATGAGAAAATAATTAGTATGATTATTTTATAGACCATAAATTAATTGTTAATTGTACACAAGATAATAGTCTGCATCAGAATAAAATTTGGATTAGAGAGTAATAATATTTTAAAAATATTTTTCAAATTTTTTAATTTATAATGCGGTTATAATCGAAGCACATTTTACTATTGCTGTTTCTGTTCGTAAACGATTTTCAGCCAAACTAAATAAATTATCTTTATTAATTATTTTAATTTCTTCATCCGATAAACCGCCTTCCGGGCCGAAAATTAACAAATATTTCTTTAAAGAATTAATTAATCCTCTTTTGAATACGGCTTTAGCATTCTGTTCAAAAACAATATTTTCTCCTTCCATAGCAATTAGTTCATCAAATGATTTTAGAACCGAAATCTGAGGTAAATAACTTCTTAAAGATTGCTTCATAGCCGACAATAAGATTTTATTCCATCTATCTAATTTATTCGCTCTCGATATCGTTCTTTTTGATTCATAAACAATAAAATTTGTTATACCAAGTTCCGTACTTTTTTCAAGAGCAAATTCAAATCGTTCAGGGTTTTTTAATTTTGGAATGCAAAAGATTACATTGGAAAATTTGTTTTCGTAGGTAAGTACTTCATTAATTGCCAAATCTATATGGCCGTTTAATATTCGATTTATTTTACAATTAAAAATATGACCGATGCCGTCAGTTATATGAATTAAATCATTAACCGAATGACGCATTACTTTTAGGATATGACTGCATTCATCTCCTTCAATTTTAATGATATCATCTTTACGATTTTCGGGAGAAGTATAATATAACTCTATGTTAGAAAGATAATCCAAGTCCTAAAATCCATTCCGAATGTTTTTGCTGCCCCAAAGCATATTCAATTCTTAAAATATTATATGGTAAAATAAGAAAAATTAAGCCGCCGCCGTAACCCGATTTAAAATTATTTAAGTCCAACCTTTGATTTTTCATTAACGTTGTACCCGAATCCATAAATAATTCCAAATAAAATGCAAAACGATATGATAATAGTGAATTTGGAATTATAGGTACGAAATCCAGATTAACATTCATATCTTTAATAACCGGATAGTTTAATTCTACCGAACCTATGTAAGAATCATTGCCTTCTTCTACTTGATTATAATGTCCTCTGATTCTTTCCAGATATCCTATATATGAATAATCATAATATGGAACCATTTTACCGAAAGTAAGTCTGCTGGCAATTCTTCCTTTAATCCGAAGTTCATTTAAAAATTTAAAGTATTCTCTTAAATCAAAATTAACTACCTGATAATTTATTCCGTCAAACCCCAAACCTTTATATTGAATCATTGAAAATGCATAAGTTCCCATGCTCGGGAATTGTGCTAAATCTCTGGTATCATAAACATAACTCAATCCTAGTGTAAATTGATGATCTATTCTTTTCCCGGAAGCAGAAATGCCGGAGAAATAAAGCGGAGTTTCTATATAATAATAACCCAGCTGTAAATCAATTTTATTATATATATTGAATCTATTTCCGAAATCCAAGTATCCTCCGATAAACTTTTGTTTAAAGTCCTTTCCATAAATAGACTTGGCAATATTGCTTTTATTTAGTGCATTCTGATAATAGATCTCTCCGCTAAAATAAATATTTAGTTTTCTAAATAAATATGGATGTTCGTAATAAAGAAGGATTGTCGGGTCATATCCTAAAGCAGCTCTTATCCGGATAGATTCATTTTCTCCGCGAAAATTTCGCAATAAGAAATCCATTCCATATGATAATTTGCTTAAATCTCTGTCTTGTAATTCAATAAACGGTATAGGATAAATGTACCAGCTTTCTTCAACAGAAATTATTAAGATGTTATTTGAATTATTTTTTTTTAGGTGTATTTCTACATTGGTAAATAAATTCAAGCTATAAATTCTATTAAGGTTATAATTTAATATATTTTTTGTAACCGTATCACCTATGCTAAAAGTAAGCTCCCTTAGAATAACATCTTCTTTTGTAATTTTATTTCCGGTAATTTCAATTGAATCAATTCTTACAGGACCGCTGCCTTTATAAAAAAGTGAGTCGCTTTCTTGTGCAGATGCAATTACTGTTAAACAAATTATGAATAGTATGGAAATGAAAAGGTTGTATATAGAACTAAACAGCTAATTTCTCCCGTGATTTTTAATTTTGAAATAAATAAAAGGCAGAGAATATCCTAGAAATATTTCATCTGCCTTAATAATTTTAATCATAATACCGATTCTTCAATATAATCAGTTACAGGATTACAACTGCACACAAGGTTACGATCTCCATATGCATTGTTTATTCTTCCAACACTAGGCCAAAATTTATTTGTACGCGTCCATTTGGCAGGATAGGCAGCCTTCTCCCTTGAATAAGCATGCTTCCAATTATCGGATATAACCGATTGGGCAGTATGAGGAGAGTTTTTTAATACATTATCTTGATGATCGGCACTGCCTGATTCAATTTCCTTAATCTCCTCACAAATAGAAATTAATGCATCGCAAAAACGATCAAGCTCTTTTTTTGACTCACTTTCAGTCGGTTCAACCATTAAAGTACCCGGGACTGGGAATGAAACAGTAGGAGCATGAAATCCGTAGTCCATTAATCTTTTTGCAATATCTT
This sequence comes from Ignavibacteriaceae bacterium, assembly GCA_046705645.1. GTDB lineage: Bacteria > Bacteroidota > Ignavibacteria > Ignavibacteriales > Ignavibacteriaceae > FEN-1297. The sequence continues at coordinate 61,595 of JBJKQE010000086.1, forward strand.
CAACTTCAATTTGAGCGGAAGTCTTAAAACTCCTCATATCGAAAATCAATTCGTGAGCCACTCTTTTATTTTTCCCCGTATAAAGTACTTTATAGTAAGGTTCTAATTTCGATTTTATATAATTCGCATTCAAAATTGAAATTGTTGAAGCATTTTTCAAACCTTCAGTTCCCATTAATTTAATATATGCATATGATATAACTAAGATGCTGGCACTTCCCCATGGAGCAGACGCGACCGCGGTTATTCCTTTTTTGTGATCTAGTTTTATTATTGTATGGCCGGGTAAAAATTCAATTAAATGAGAAGCAACACCTATTGGCCCCATTCCTGGTCCGCCGCCGCCATGAGGTATACAAAATGTTTTATGTAGATTAAGATGACATACATCAGCTCCGATTTCTCCCGGACTTGTCAATCCCACCTGAGCATTCAAGTTGGCCCCATCCATATAAACTTGCCCGCCGTTTGAATGAATTATTTCACATATCTCTTTTATCTCTTCTTCGAAAACACCGTGCGTTGAAGGATAGGTAATCATTAAAGCCGCAAGATTGTTTTTATTTAATTCGGCTTTCTTTTTTAGATCATTCAAATCAACATTACCATTGTTATCACAATTGACTACTACTACTTTCATTCCTGCCATAACTGCGCTGGCCGGATTTGTACCATGAGCTGATGAAGGAATAAGAACAATATTCCGATGGCTTTCATTTCTACTTTTATGATACTCTCTGATAACCATTAATCCGGAAAATTCTCCTTGAGCGCCGGAATTTGGTTGAAGAGAAACGGCTGCAAATCCTGTAATTTCTTTAAGATCATTTTCAAATTCTGTGAATAATTCGGTATAACCCCCAGCTTGATTAAGTGGGGCAAAGGGATGAATCTTGCTAAACTCCGGCCAGCTAATGCCAAACATTTCCGTTGTAGCGTTCAATTTCATAGTACAAGAGCCTAAGGGTATCATTGATTGGGTTAAAGACAGATCTTTGTTTTCCAAGCTCTTTAAATACCGTAACATTTCAGTTTCCGAATGATAAGAGTTGAAAACAGGATGATGCAGATAAGAAGTTCTTCTTAATAAACTTTCTGGATAATCTATTTTAATTTGCTCTGCAGTTTTTTGAATATGCGAATTATCTAAATTCTTATTTACAGCAGTTGAAAAAATTGAAACGATTTCTAAAATGTCAGATAAATCGGTTGTTTCATTTATGGAAATGCCGATAAAATTTTCTTCAAAATATCTAAAATTTATTTCCTTCTTAATCGCACTTTCTTTAATCTTATGTAAAATTCCTTTCGTTGATTCATCAAAAGAAATTTTTAAGGTATCAAAATAATTTTTATTTATCTGTTTATATCCGAGCAAATTTAATTCATGATCTAAAAGTTTTGCCAGGATATGAATTCGTTCCGTAATCTTTTTTAAGTTTTCCGGTCCATGATATACTGCATACATTCCGGCAATAATTGCTAAAAGGACCTGCGAGGTACATATATTACTTGTTGCTTTTTCACGTCTAATGTGTTGTTCTCTTGTTTGAAGAGCCATTCTATAGGCAGGATTTCCATTTGAATCAATAGAAATACCTATAATTCTTCCGGGTAAATGTCTCTTGAATTCATCTTTTGTTGCAAAATAAGCGGCGTGAGGACCGCCGTATCCCATTGGAATGCCAAATCTCTGAGTGCTTCCAACAACCACATCTGCATCAAATTCTCCTGGCGGGGTTAATAACGTTAAACTTAATAAATCGGCAGCAACAACTACATTTATTTCATTTTGATGAGCAGTATTTATTAAACTTCTGTAATCATAAATCTCTCCGGATTCTGCAGGGTATTGAAGTAGAATTCCGAATATTTTATCATTTAATTTAATAGCTTTATGATCTCCTATTAAAAGTTTTATCCCTAGTGGATTGGCACGTGTTTTTAAGACATCAATAGTTTGAGGAAAACATTCCTGGGAAACAAAAAAGACATTTGCATCTTCTTTTCCGATTTTCCTTAGAGAATACAACATAGACATTGCTTCAGCTGCAGCTGTACCTTCATCAAGTAAAGATGCATTCGCAATAGGCATACCGGTTAAATCCATTACCATTGTTTGAAAATTTATTAGTGCTTCCAATCTTCCCTGAGATATTTCGGCTTGATAAGGTGTGTACTGTGTATACCAGCCAGGATTTTCAAGAATATTACGCTGTATAACTGCGGGCAAAATTGTTGGGTTGTAACCCATCCCGATATACGATTTAAATACTTTATTTTTTTCAGCAATCTTTTTGAGTTTTTCAATAAACTTATATTCACTTAAAGCTTCGTCTAATTTTAATTCTTTTTTTAATTTTATTTTATACGGGATAGTGTCTCCTATTAATTGTTCTAAGGAATCAACTCCTATAACTTGAAGCATTTCTTTAATTTCTTCTTTATTGGGTCCTATATGTCTGTTAACAAAATGATCAGGGTGGCTAAGTATGTCCATAAAATTTTTACTCACTGTAATAAATATTTAAAAAATCTATTAAATAAAAATAACTAAAGTATAATTACCAAAAAATGCCTTTTAACAAAGGAATGGGTTTTAAAATAATAAAAAATGGAAAAAAGAGATAAAAATAATGAGGTTATTAAATAACATGAATTGCAGTCAATATTGATAAAAATTTACAAATGTCGTTCACTTTCTTCATCTAAAATTCTCTGAAGAGCTGCATGAGCGGCGCTTTGTTCGGCAGATTTTTTGTTTTTCCCCTTCCCTCTGCCATACTCAACTTCATGAATAGAAACCTTCATTGTAAAAATTCTATTATGCTGCGGTCCTTCTTCCTTTACCACTGTATATATAGGATTATCCATATGATTGGCTTGAGCATATTCCAGAAGCTGGCTTTTAAAATTTTCATCAATTAAATAATCTCCATCCTTAGAGTTCGGATCTATTATTACTTTTTCGATAAATTCTTTTGCAGCATTTAAACCATTATCAAGGTAAATAGCACCAATTAAAGCTTCGAGAGCATCGGCAATTACCGTTCTGGAACCGTTCTTAAAGTTGTTGGACAAATTTTTGCTGACCAATAAAAAATCCAATAAGTTTATTTCTTCAGCCGCATCGGCTAATGCAACTCTATTTACCAACTTTGCTCGAATCTTGGTTAAAAAACCTTCATCTTTTTCAGGAAATGTTTCAAATAAATATTCTGCTACCGTTAGACTTAGAACAGAATCCCCCAAGAATTCAAGTCTTTCATTTGATACCTTAAATTCGGTATTTTGTTCTAGGAAAGAACGGTGCATTAAAGCTTGTACAAAATGAGAACGGTCTTTAATATTGAAGCCAATCAGCTTTTCAAGCTCGGCAAATTTCCGGGGGGTTAACAGCTTAGAAATATATTTAGAAGTATTTTTCTCTTCTCTCTGTTTCAGTTTTTCAAGAAGCCAAGATAATAACTTACCCAAAACTATTCCTCAAATTTTTTAAATAATAGAGAGGCATTATGCCCCCCAAAGCCAAATGTATTATTTATAGCACAATGAATAGTCTTCTTTGTTGATTTAAGAGGGCTATAGTTCAAATCGCACTCAGGATCAGGATTGGTTAAATTAATTGTCGGAGGAACAACATCATTCTTCACACTTAAAACCGTAGCTATGGATTCAACACCGCCGGCGGCTCCAAGTAAATGACCGGTCATTGATTTTGTTGAACTGATTACCATTTTGTATGCATGATCTTTAAAGACAGTTTTAATTGCATTTGTTTCATTTACATCATTGTAAGGCGTTGATGTACCATGAGCATTTATATAATCAACATCATTTGCAGAAATTTCCGCATCTCTAATTGCTTCTGTCATAGATCTAACGGCTCCTTCACCCCCCGGAGCAGGTGCAGTAATATGATATGCATCTGCAGTTAAACCTATACCCGCAATTTCACAATATATTTTAGCGCCTCTATTGACAGCATTTTCATATTCTTCTAAAATAATTGTTCCCGCACCTTCACCCATAACAAATCCGTTACGATCTTTATCAAAAGGACGCGAAGCTTCTTTATACCTGTCATTCCATCTGGAAAGAGCTTTCATTGCATTAAATCCGCCGATTGACATTTCAGTAATAGCAGCTTCCGAACCGCCGCAAATCATTAGATTGGCACTTCCTCTCTGGATCAAAATAAATGCATCTGCAATAGCATGTGAGGAAGTCGCACAAGCAGAGGTTGTGGCATAATTAGGTCCTTTTAATCCATATTTTATAGAGATTTGCCCCGCAGCAATATCGGAAATCATCATTGTAACGAAGAAAGGACTTATTTGATGTGGATTCTTTGTTTCGTAATAGTTAAAATGCTGCTGCTGGTTAGTAATCATTCCCCCAATACCGCTTCCAAAAATAACTCCGAATCTATCTTTGTCAACTTTATCAAAGTTTAACCCGGCATCTTCAAGAGCCATCTCAGCAGTCACCAATGCATACTGAGTGAAAGGGTCCATTCTTTTAATTGATTTTTTATCCAGATATTTTTCAGGATCAAAATTTTTTACTTCGGCAGCAAATTTAGTATCAAAATCGGAAGCATCAAATTTTGTAATTAAATCAATTCCGTTTTTCCCATTAAGCAAGCCGTTCCATAACTCTTGAACATTATTGCCTATAGGCGTAACCGCACCGAGACCGGTAACTACTACTCTCCTCTTTTTCATATTTCACTCCACGAAATTGAAATAAATATAGTCCAAGCGGATAACATAAGAGGCAATGCTGTCAACTTGAAATAACAAGTCGAGAAAAAAAGATTTTCCCGACTTCACTTACTTACGCTAACTTTTCTTTTAAATATTTAACAGCGTCCCCCACTGTGCCTATTTTTTCTGCATCTTCATCCGGAATAGAAATTTGGAATGCACTTTCAAAACCCATTACTAATTCAACTATGTCCAGTGAATCAGCACCAAGATCATTTGTAAAAGAAGCTTCCGGTGTTATTTGAGATTCTTCAACACCAAGTTTGTCAATTATAATTTCTTTAACTTTAGCTTCAACGTCCATATTTTCTCCTATTGTATTTTTTTATTGAATTATTTGATTTCTTATAAAGAGTTATTTAAATATCACATTGCCATTCCCCCATCGACTGAGATAACCTGACCAGTAATATAATCGGCATTTTTTGATGCCAGAAATAATACTACTCTTGCCACGTCTTCAGGAGTTCCTATTCTTTTAAGGGGAATTAAATTTACGATAGCTTCCTTTTGCTTATCATTCAACTTTTCCGTCATATCGGTAGATATATAACCCGGAGCAATTGCATTAACCGTAATGTTCCGGGATGCTAATTCCTTTGCTGATGATTTTGTAAAACCAATTATTCCTGCTTTTGAAGCTACATAGTTAGCCTGGCCCGGATTACCAATTATAGCAACAACGGAAGAAATATTTATTATTCTTCCATACCTCTTGCTTATCATTGGTTTTAAAGAAGCTTTAGTATAATTGAATACGCTTTTAAGATTTGCTGTAATTATTTTATCAAAGTCATCTTCACTCATTCGCATAAGCAGATTATCCTTAGTAATTCCTGCATTATTTACTAAGATATCTAAACCTCCGAAATTTTCCAAAATAAAATTTACTGTTTTTTCAGCTTCCGAAAATTTTGAGGCATCTGCCTGCAAACCTAAAATTTTAACTCCAGGTTTTCCGGCTTCAGATTCAATTAATTTTGCAGATTCTACAGAAGAGTGATAAGTAAAAACAACATCACACCCGTTTGCAGCTAATTCCAAAACAATAGCTTTCCCGATTCCTCGAGATCCCCCAGTAACAATTGCCTTTTTACCTTCTAAATTCATGCAACCTCACGCGAATCTTCTGAATTTAAATATTCTCTTCTGTATTCATCCAATTCAGCAAAACCTTCATCACCAAAAAAATATTTTAATTCTTCCTGACAAGCTTCATATATTGATATTTGTTTTAGTGGAAATTTATTGCATGTTTTTAATCTATTTATATGATCATCATCAATAGTTAATGCACCTTCAAAAATGGTAAATGGAAACAGGACACAGTAAATAGGCTTATATTTCCATTTATGAACTTTTTCTAAATTTGCCAGTTTTTGAAGAGTACATAAGCCATTTTTATCCAAAAAAGTACATTTGTGATTAAATAACTCGGTTCCAACTGCTATACCGGATTCAAAATCTTCATCTTCCTCAGGAGGTTCAAACCACTTGCTAACATCTATAGTTTGACTATTATCCATATTTGATATTATTTTGTCTTTAATTGACAAAATTAAATTGTGTTCCTTTAAATCGGCATAAACACCATAATAACAGCATTCGCCGTTACATTTACAACTAAAGCTGAATGTAAAAATCTTCGGATCAATTTTAATTCCATTAATCTCTTTAGAAAATTTCTGCTCCATTATAAGTATTTCTCCACTTCGTTGTATTTGTCTATGTTAATGCACTTAATTTCAGGTGCTATCCTTTTTGCAAGCCCTTGAAGAACTTTTCCGGGACCAATCTCGTAAAATTCAGTAACTCCGTCATCTGCCATTTTCTTAATAGTCTGTTCCCATTTTACCGGAGATGTAACTTGTTCATACAATAATTTTTTTATTTCATTTTTTGATTTTACAGGCTCGGCAGTAACATTTGCATAAACCGGAAATCTCGCATCATAAATTTCAGTATTATTCAGTTCCTCAAATAATTCTTCTTTTGCCGAATTCATTAAAGGAGAATGGAAAGCTCCGCTTACAATTAATTCTTTTACTAATTTTGCACCTTTTGCTTTACAAATTTCCATAGCTTTTTTAACACCTGTTACCGAACCGGAAATTACTATTTGCCCTGGTGAATTAAAATTTGCACATTGGACAATTCCGGAAGAAGAAGCTTCTTTACAACTTTCCTCAACTTTATCCGGATCCAATCCGACTATAGCCGCCATTGTACCAGGATTATCAATTCCTGCCTGCTGCATTGCCTTACCTCTCGCTCTTACCAATTTAACTGCATTATAAAATTGAATAGAACCTGCTGCAACCAACGCAGAGTATTCACCTAAAGAATGCCCTGCTGCAACATCCGGCTGGAGAGTTCTGATTATACTAGCAAGAACCACACTATGTAAAAAAATTCCCGGTTGTGTAAATTCTGTTTGCTTTAATTGATCTTCAGGACCGTTAAATAGAATATAAGAAAGATTGATACCCAATGCTTCATCAGCAGTTTTAATCATTTCTTTAGCTTCAACTGAATTTTCAAACAAATCTTTAGCCATTCCAACATATTGCGAACCTTGACCGGGGAATAAAAAAGCTTTTTTAGACATTACATTATTTTTTTGTTATAAAAATTTCCTGTTATTCCATACTCCAAACGACATAACTTGCACCCCAGGTATATCCGGCGCCGAAAGCAGCTAATATCAGTTTATCGCCTTTTTTTAATTTACCATCACGAAAATATTCAACCAGGCATAATGGAATTGTTGCTGCTGTGGTATTACCGTATTTATCAATATTAATCATAACTTTATTTCTATCTATTCCCATTCTTTCGGCAGTGGCATCTATAATTCTTAAATTTGCTTGATGAGGTACCAGGTAAGCAATATCATCTGAAGTTAAATTATTTCTTTTCATAACATCATAAGAAATATCCGCCATCCCTTTAACGGCAACTTTGAATACTGCTTTACCATCCTGAAATAGTACATGCATATTTTTATCTACTGTATCATGAGTAGGGGGATTAAGACTACCTCCTCCCTTCATATGGAGAGCCTCTTTTCCAGATCCGTCACAGCGTAACAACGAATCTTGTAATCCTAAATTTTTATCATCCGTAGGTTCAATTAATACTGCAGCAGCCGCATCTCCAAAAAGGATACAATTATTTCTATCCGTATAATCTACTATAGAGCTCATTTTATCTGCGCCTATTAATAATACATTTTTATAACTGCCACTTTCAACCAAAGAACATGCGGTCTGAAATGCAAAAAGAAAACCCGAACAAGCAGCAGAAAAATCAAAGCCCCAAGCATTTTTTGCTCCAATATTATTCTGGACCAAACAAGCAGTCGCCGGAAAAAACATATCCGGAGTAACTGTCGCTACAATAATACATTCTATTTCTTCAGCCGACATATTTTTAGATTTTAATAAATTTTCAGCAGCTTTTGTTGCTAAAACACTAGTACCTCCTTCTTCAAGAATATGCCTTTCCCGTATACCTGTTCTTGTTCTAATCCATTCATCGCTGGTATCGACGATTTTTTCGAAATATTCATTATTATAAATTTTATCGGGAACATACATCCCGACCCCTGTAATAATTGCGTTGTATCTTTTATCTTTCATTGAAACTCTAAATTAATTTTGAATACTGGTTTATAGATTGCTCTAACTTAAACACAAGATTTTTTTCGTACATCTCGTTTGCTCTTAACACCATATTTTTTATACCATAGATTGAACTAGATCCATGTCCTATTATTATAATTCCTTTAACACCAAGAAGCGGAATTCCACCATATTCGTTCGGATCAAATACTTTAAAAGTTTTTCTTATTGCATTTCTTGATATAGCAATCTTTATTTTGTCAAATATACTTTCATCTGCTGTTTTCTTTAACAAAGGCCTCATTATTTTGACGAATGATTCTCCGAATTTCAAGAGGATATTACCAATAAAACCATCGCAAATTACAATATTAACCTTACCGATCAAAATATCCCTACCTTCAACATTTCCATAAAAATTAAGTTTGGACTTGGACAACAACTCAAAAGTCTCTTTTGTCAACTTGTTCCCTTTTTCATTTTCTTCGCCCACAGAAAGTAAACCTATAGTTGGATTACTAATTCCAAAAATTTCCTTAACATATACATTTGCTAGTATTGCATAGCCTAAAAGATGTTGCGGCTTAGAGTCGACAAAAGCACCGACATCAAAAAGAGTGGTAATTCCGGAAATGTTAGGGATGGTAGTTCCTATTGTCGGTCTTTCTATACCGGATAATCGTCCTACTAATAATGTCCCGGCAGCAGCAACTGCCCCAGTGTTACCGGCGCTTACAAAAGCATCTGCAATATTGTCTTTTACTGCTTTTGCACCGATTACTATTGAAGAATTCGGCTTATTTTTAAGTGCATTGGCAGGTGAATCGCTCATTACAATAACTTCATCTGCTTTCAATATTTTTTCTTTATCAAAATTTAATCTATTTGAAGATAGTGTGTCAAGTATTTGGTCCTCTTTACCTACTAAATACAAATCTATTTTTTTATTTTCCTCGGCAGCTTGCACTGCACCAATAACAGCATTTTGAGGGGCAAAATCACCCCCCATTGCATCTACAACTATTCTGCATTTCGTTTTGTTAAAATCAGAGTTGTACATTAGAAGGATTAAATTTATAAATTAGCTTTTTGGTAAAAACATTGAACGTTCATTATAGTAGCCGCAAGAAGGGCAGGCACGATGGGTTAATTTCATTTCACCGCAATTAGAACACGTGCCTAAAGCCGGTATTGTAGCTTTATAATGTGTTCTTCGTTTATCTCTTCTGCTTTTAGACCATCTGCGTTTAGGATTTGGCATTATTTTCTCATCTATTAGTTATTATTTATTTTATTTTTTAATTCCAGTAAAGGCAGCCATCTATCATCTATTTTGCTTTTCAGACAATTACAGCTACCTTCGTTTAAATTCTTACCGCATTTGGGGCATAATCCCCTACAGTCTTCCTTACATAATTTTTTCATAGGAATTGAAAGTAAAACATAATCACGGACATCATTATCAATATTTATTTTATCTTCATCTAAAGATAAATAAGTTAAATTAATTGACCTGCTGTTTTCCTCTTCCGCGCCAAACATATATACAACTCTATAATTATTTGTCAGTTTGGAATTATAAATCCTATTACATCTATCACAATTAAAACTGGCATCAATAGAGAGTTTAGCATCCAATATAATTTGATTGTGCGATTTACTTAACTGAACATCGACATGTAGATTTTTTATAAACGGCTCATCTAATCCCAGATCGCTTATATCATCATCAAATACATAATTATGAATGCCATCACTAAGATTAGAAATCTTAATATTCATCGCATTTTCTCAAAAAGATGCAAAAAACAAGCCAAAATATAGAGATACTTTCCAAGATAGTCAAATAAGTCGTGACTTTTAATATCTTTATAAAATTGAATCTTTATTTAATTATAATAAATGCCCCAGGCATTAATGGCAAATAAAGATAATTACTAAAGTAACCTCTATATAATAATTTATCTTCAGGTTTTCTTTATATTGAAGCACAAAATATTTTTTTTTACAAAATTTAATATAATAGTATTAAAAGGATTTCCCTTTCATGCTTATTGTTGAAAATTTAACAAAAGTATTTAATGATGTTACTGCAGTCGACAATATTTCTTTTAATGTTAATCCCGGTAAAATTTTCGGTCTGCTAGGACCAAACGGCGCCGGAAAAACTACTACAATAAGAACCGTACTGAATATCATAAAACCTACCTCAGGCAAAATTCTATTTGACGGCAAATCAATTACTCACGAATTTTTTAACATTATAGGTTATTTACCCGAAGAACGCGGACTATATAAAAAAAGTAAAGTGATAGACGTCATTTTATATTTTGCCGAACTGAAAAAAATGAGCAAGAAGAAAGCTGAAGAAGAAGCCGTTTTATGGTTGCAAAAACTGGGAATTGAAAATTATAAATCAAAAAAGATTGAAGAACTATCCAAAGGCAACCAGCAAAAAGTTCAATTTATTACGGCGGTAATTCATGATCCGAAATTATTGATTTTGGATGAACCATTCAGCGGATTTGACCCGATTAACCAGCAGCTTGTTAAGGAATTGCTTTTAGGTTTTGTAAATTCCGGTAAAGTAATTATGCTTTCCACTCATCAAATGGAAACAGTTGAAAAATTATGTACCGATATACTCCTATTAAACGAAGGGAAAGAAGTCTGCAGCGGTAATTTATCTCAAATTAAAAAGGATTTCGGCGGCAACCATATTAAAGTAGAATATATGGGCAACGGATCAATCTTAAAAAACCTGCCAAATATCATTCATATTGATAATTACAGCAACTACGCTGAAATTCAACTTGAAGATAATATTCAACCTTATGAGTTTCTTAGAAATATTGTTGATAAAATTAAGGTTACTCATTTTTCAGTAATAGAACCGACACTAAACAAAATTTTTATTGATGTAATTAAACAAAGCGTTAAACAGGGCTGATGAAAAAAGCTTTAATCGTTGCAAAGTGGGAATTTATAGAAAAAGTTAAAACTAAAACTTTTATAATATCCTTAATATTAACTCCGGCTATAATAATAGCATTTGCTATTACACCGGCAATTTTAACCAATCAGGGGAATTCATCCACACAAGCGATAGGAATAGTTGATACATCAGGTATATTTTTTCATCCTTTGAATAATACTCTTTCTAAATTTAAAATTCATAATGAACAGCCCGAATACTTATTAGTCAACTTAGTAGGTAAAGAAAAAAATCTAACAAAAATAATCGACAGGGCAAATTTATATACCTTAACCGGAAAGATTGAGGGATATCTATTAATAAATTCCGGCGGGACCGATACGGTTAAAGCGGAATTTAGACATAAAAGCTCTGATATTACATACGATTTAGGCACTTTAGAAGATGCATTTAATGAAGTTAGAATCAACCTGGCATTATCCAAAGAAGGATTAAACTATAAAAAGACTAAAGTTATTTCATCAATTGTAGATATCAAAAATATAGAGATAGACAAAGAAAATGGAAGAGTAAAATCTCAATTTTTAGTTTTGTTTTTTACGTCTTTTATTTACATCATTTTGTTAATGATGATGATTTTGTCTTCAGGCGGTATGCTGATAAGAAGTTTGGTAGAAGAAAAGTCTAATAGATTAATTGAGATTCTTGTTTCCAGTTGTTCGCCGGATGAGTTATTAACCGGCAAAGTTATTGGATTAAGCTCTCTCGGCATTACACAGGTCTTAATCTGGACTTTAATAGGATTAGTGCTCGTGGTATTTAATGTAATTCCTTCGCAAGTATTTAGTAATATTATAGCAATTCTGGTTTACTTTGCTCTAGGATTTATTTTTTACACATCTATTTTTGTAGGTCTGGGATCCATTGTTACTACCGAACAGGAAGCACAGCAAATTACAAGCTATCTTAGTCTCATCCTTGTTATGCCGATTGTTCTTACAATACCTGCAATGGAAAATCCGGGCTCTTTATTGGTTCAGATACTATCATATATTCCATTTACAATTCCGTCGATAATGATATTAAGATTCAATATTGGTACTGTTCCCATAGTTGATATAATTACATCATCAATTATAATGATTATTTCTACCTATTTATTTGTTATCATCGCAGCAAAAATATTCCGTATAGGTGTGCTTTCTTATGGAAAGCGCCCTTCTTTTAAAGAATTGATTTCCTGGATAAAAGAAGATTAGATAAGAGGTTTATATTTTAGATCATTCAACCTTTTTAATATAAAAGCATTTTGTTTGTTCCTTATACCTAATTGAATTTGGGATTTTTTAAAACCTTATTTAACCGAAAATTTTTTAAATAAATATTAAGAATTAAACTAATGCTCTATTTCGCTTCCGCAATAGCCGCAATAATACCGATGGGAATTTACCTATTCATCATTTGGAAGTTCGATAGATATGATCGAGAACCTTTCGGGTTAGTATTACAAAATTACTTATGGGGTGCTTTAGGAGCAATATTTTTTGCAATTATCGGAAGCGGTATTATTACTTTCGCCCTTTCATTATTGATCCATGATAAAGTTCAGCTTGAACACGCGGAAACAATATTTATAGCACCGTTTGTGGAAGAAATTACAAAAGGCATGTTCCTTCTGATTACATTCTCAAATAAAAAATTTGACAATATGACTGATGGTATTGTCTATGGCGGAGCAATCGGATTAGGCTTCGGTATGACTGAAAATTTTCTTTATTTTATAGCCTTCGGAACTACACCGGCTGCATGGCTTACAATAGTTGCAATAAGAACTTTATTTTCCGGTGTAATGCATTGTGTTGCAACTGCAACTTTCGGAGCATTTTTAGGGTACGCAAAGTTTAAGAATTTCTTTTATAAAATCATCTTCCCTTTTGTAGGATTAGCTATTGCTATGTTTATTCATTTTGCCTGGAATTTCAGCGTAAGTTTCCAGGTCACTACAATACTCGGTTTTGCATTTATGATCTTCACCGTAGTGATTTTCATAATTGTATTTTCAGTTGCCGTTTCAAACGAAAGAAAGATAATTTATAATGAACTAATGGAAGAAGCTGTTGAAGGGACAATACCAATTGATCATTTGGAATATTTAAATTCCTCTAAAAGAAATAAGCTGGGCTGGGTTGATGAAAGCATCAGGAAATTATATATTAGGGCAGCAACTACTTTAGCATTTAGAAAAATGGAATTAAAAAATTCTTCAGGTTCAAGTAAAGAATTTTATAATAAGGATGTTGAATATTACAGGGTTTTCATACATAACTTACTTGCACAAAATCATTTAAACTAAATTTATGAAACCATATTCTTCCATTTACCTTATCGCTTTTTCACCTCAGTTTAATTGTGATGCTGTGCCTCTATTTGAATCTTTTAGTAAAGATAATTCTTGTCATTTATATTCTGCTCTTACATTAAATCATAAGGAAGTTTTAACTTCTTTTTTAAACAACAATAATATTACTTATTGCTTTGATGAACGTGATAAAGAGTTTTTACCTGTTGAATTTAGAAACTTTCAAGCGAATATAATGTTTTTTGATACCTTAAACATGTCCAATTTTCTAAAAATACTTTCCGAGAAATATTTTGGGAAAAACAATAAAAACTTATTAATATTCTCTAATTCAATCGGGATGAGGGAGACCGATATTCAAAGAGCATTAAATCTTCTGACGATTGATGATGAAGCTGTAGTTATCGGCAGGGCTAATAATAATAAATCCGTATTTATAGGCTTTAATTCTTTTAATCACGATCTATTTACTAATATTAATTGGAACAATATCAACTTTGACAGCCTGCTTGCTAAGGTAAATAAACATGAAAATTTTGTCCATGTTCTGGGTAATTTCATGTATATCGATAAGATAGATGACTTCAGAAATTTATATTCTGAACTATCCAAAAAAGAAAGCCTTTCTTATTGCAGTCCCATTATGCATGAAAAATTTACTAACTTATTTATAGAGTATAAGGATTTATTAAAGTGAAAGCTGTTGGAATTCTAGGCGGGACTTTTGATCCGATACATTTAGGCCATTTGATTACTGCCCGGGCTGTTCGGGAAATTCGTAAACTTGATAAAATTATTTTTGTTCCTGCTTTTATTTCACCATTTAAAAAAAATAATCGAACTGCAGAAGCACTGCACAGATTAAAAATGGTTCAACTTTCTATTGAAGGGATTCCTTATTTCGATTGTTCCGATATCGAAATAAAAAGAGAAAATATATCCTATACTATCGATACTTTAAGAAAGATGAAAGAGCATTATAAAAATTTAGAATTAATAATAGGATTTGATAACATAATTGATTTCAGCAAATGGAAGAAACCGGATTCGATTTTAGAAATTGCCAAAATTGTTGTTTTAAAAAGAGAGGCTTCAAATGAACCGGCAGATAAAGATAAGTATTTCAACTCAGCAGAATTCGTAGAAACTCCGATAATAGAGATCAGCTCAAGCGAAATTAGGAGAAGAGTGGCGAATAATTCAACAATAGATTTTCTTGTTCCTGAAAAAGTTAAAAAATATATTTTTAAAAATAATTTATATATGGAGAAAAATACTTGAAAATACTAGTAACCGGCGGTGCAGGATTTATCGCATCTCATATTACGGATGCATTTATAAAAAGCGGACATGAAGTATTTGTGCTAGATAATTTACTCACCGGCTTTGAAAGAAATATAAATCCAAAAGCAAAATTTATAAAAGCCGATATCTGCGATTTGGAATTAGATAAATTATTCGAGTTAGAAAAGTTCGATGTTGTAAATCATCATGCAGCCCAGATGGATGTAAGACGTTCAGTAGCAGATCCTGCTTTTGATGCAAATACAAATATATTGGGAACAATTAATCTTTTACAAAACTGTGTGAAAACCGGAGTAAAGAAATTTATGTTTGCATCTACAGGCGGAGCTGTTTACGGAGAACAGAATTACTTTCCGGCCGATGAAAACCATCCTACTTCCCCACTATCGCCTTATGGAATATCCAAGTTAACAGTTGAGAAATATTTATATTTTTATCATATACAATATAAATTGAATTACAGCATTTTGCGTTATGCAAATATTTACGGACCAAGACAAAACTCTGCAGGTGAAGCGGGTGTGGTCGCAATTTTTACAAACAAATTGTTAAAAAAAGAACAGCCTATTATTAACGGAACCGGAATGCAGACTCGAGACTACGTTTATGTCGGTGATGTTGTAAAAGCAAATCTTTTAGCATTCGATGATAAAAGTAACGATATTTATAATGTAGGCACCGGGAAGGAAACAAATGTAAACGAAATATTTAATTTGTTAAATAATATTATCGGCAACGGACAAAATGAAAAGCATGGGCCAGCCGCACCCGGTGAACAAATGCGAAGTGTAATAACTTCTGAAAAATTATTTAAAAAATTCGGATGGAAGCCTTCTACTACTTTGGAAGAAGGATTGCATGAAACAGTAGAATTCTTTAAAAATCGCAAATAAAAATTGCTTAAATTGATATATGCATTCAAATGGTTGATGATATATTTATAGAAAATATATTTAGAAATGACAGAAGAACCGTTGCGCGTTCTATTTCTATTGTTGAATCCGATAATTCAATGGCAACTGAATTATTAAAAAAAGTGTACGGCAAAGTTGGAAATGCTTTTCGCATTGGTATAACAGGTCCTCCAGGTGCAGGCAAAAGTACAATTACAAATCAATTGACAAAATTATACAGGAGTAAGGGTAAAAGAGTAGGAATTATAGCTGTAGATCCAACTAGTCCGTTTACCGGAGGAGCCTTATTAGGTGATAGAATTCGAATGAATGAAATCGGACAGGATGAAGGAGTTTTTATTAGAAGCATGGCAACCCGCGGCAGCCTTGGCGGTTTAAGTAAAAAAGCAAATGACGCCGCTGATATCTTAGATGTTGCCGGTTATGATTATATTATAATGGAAACTGTGGGCGTAGGCCAGTCCGAACTGGATATTGCTCAAGCTTCCGATACTACAGTTGTTGTTCTGGTCCCTGAGTCAGGCGATGCAGTTCAGGCTATGAAAGCAGGATTAATGGAAATCGCAGATTTATTTGTAATTAATAAAAGCGATAGACCAGGAGCCCAGCAAGCGGTAACCGCCGTTAAAACTATTCTAATGATGAGAGACCATGATGAAAAATCATGGATACCTAATATTGTGAACACTGTAGCAATTGAAAATAAAGGGATTGTCGAATTAGCTGAAGAAATAAATCGGCATCATAAATTTCTTGATATTACCGGTAAATTTTTAAAGAGCAGAGAACAAAGAACCAAAACTAGAATTAAGGAAATTGTGGAAGATAGAATTAGAAAAAAATTATGGAACGAAGCCGGGAAAGATTCGCTTAACTCCTCTCTTAATAAAGTCATTCTTGGAAATCTTTCTCCATATCACATCGCAGAAGAAATTATAGAAAATTTTAAGAATCAGCTTTAATTTATGTTTTAAGATAAAATTTTTTCAGCAATTAAGATTCAAAAAATCTTTTATTGCACTTGGATTGTACCGGTAACAAGCCGGGTATTATATTTAAAAATATTGAAAGGAAATCCAATGGAAATTATGGAAAGCCCATTCTTATGTGAACTGAATGAAAATCAATTGATCATTCGTGATACCATTCGTGATTTTGCTGAAAAAAATATCATGCCTGTTGTAATGGAATACGATGAATCCCAAAAATTCCCGACAGAAATTATTAAACAACTCGGTGAT
Organism: Ignavibacteriaceae bacterium; assembly: GCA_046705645.1. Taxonomy (GTDB): domain Bacteria; phylum Bacteroidota; class Ignavibacteria; order Ignavibacteriales; family Ignavibacteriaceae; genus FEN-1297. The sequence goes on from JBJKQE010000086.1 coordinate 78,741, forward strand.
CTGGGATTTCTCGGTATTGTTATTCCGGAGAAATATGGAGGTGCCGGACTCGGGTATCAGGAATTTGCAATTATAATTGAAGAGCTTGCAAAGGTTGATCCTTCAATTGCACTTTCGGTAGCAGCGCATAACGGTTTATGCACTAATCATATATATAGATTCGGAAATGAAGAACAGAGAGAAAAATATCTCCCGGATCTCGCTTCTGGAAAAAAAATCGGTGCATGGGGATTAACGGAACCGTCCTCCGGAAGTGACGCTGCCGGTTTAAAAACTACTGCAGATAAAAAAGGTGATTATTATATTTTAAACGGCAGTAAAAATTTTATTACGCATGGTACTGTCGGAGAAACAGCTGTAATTATGGCTATAACTGATAAAGGGAAAGGTAAAAAAGGAATTTCAGCTTTTATACTGGAAAAAGGAATGGAAGGATTTATTGCCGGCAAAAAAGAAAATAAGTTGGGGATGAGAGCAAGCGATACTACCCAGCTTGCATTTGATAATTGTAAAGTACCTTCTAATAACTTAATTGGAAATGAAGGAGAAGGTTTCATTCAGGCAATGCAAATATTGGAAGGCGGTAGAATTTCAATAGCTGCACTAAGTGTTGGTTTGGCTCAAGGCGCACTGAATGCTGCGTTAAAATACAGTAAAGAAAGAAAACAATTTGGAAAAGAATTAAGCGAGTTCCAAGCTATTCAATTTAAATTATCCGATTTGCTCACCGGTATAGAAGCGGCAAGATTATTGACTTATCGTGCTGCCAATATGAAAGACAAAGGCTTGCCGAATAAAAAAGAAGCGGCAATGGCGAAATTATATGCAAGTGAGGTTGCAGAAAAAGCCGCAAGCGAGGCTGTACAAATACTCGGCGGTTACGGATTTATTAAGGACTATCCGGTAGAAAAATTTTACCGCGACGTTAAGCTTTTAACAATTGGAGAAGGTACATCTGAAATCCAAAGAATTGTAATAGCAAAAGAATTATTGGAATCTTAATTAAATTAGACAATTATATTTAAATTTTTAATTCTTAAATATTCTTTAATTATATGAGTAAAATAGGAAATCCTATTAAGAAAAACTCGACTTATCTTCAAAGAGAAGATCATTATAAAAATATTCTTAGAATCTTAAATGCTGAAAAAGAAAAGATAAAATTAGGCGGCGGCAAAAAAGCAATTGAAAAACATAGAGCCAAAGGAAAGTTAACTGCGCGTGACCGAATAAAAAAACTTATAGATAGCGAAAAAGATTTTTTTGAATTAAGCACTTTTGCTGCTTTTGGAATGTATAATGAATATGGCGGTGCTCCTTCTTCGGGAACTATTTACGGAATCGGAAAAATAAATAATAAATTTCCTGTTATTGTAGCAACCGATGCGCCTGTAAAGGCCGGAGCCTGGTTGCCTATTACTGCTAAAAAGAATTTGCGTGCACAGGAAATTGCAATGGAAAACAAATTACCGATTATATACTTAGTAGACAGCGCCGGAGTATTTCTCCCGTTGCAAGATGAAATTTTCCCGGATAAAGAACATTTCGGAAGAATATTCAGAAATAATGCAGTAATGTCTTCTATGGGAATTCCCCAGGTTTCAGCTATTATGGGTCCGTGTGTTGCTGGCGGTGCATATCTGCCCATTATGAGCGATGAAGCATTGATTGTTGAAGGAGAGGGATCAGTATTTTTAGCTGGTTCTCACTTGGTTAGAGCTGCTATTGGCGAAGTAATAGACAACGAAACTTTGGGAGGCGCAAAAGTTCAATCTAATATTTCCGGTGTTACTGATTATATTATGAAAAATGATGAGGAGTGTTTAACCCAAATTGCAAAATTAACCGAAAAATTCGGAATAAATCCGAAAGCAGGTTTTAATAGAATTGAAAGTAAACCTCCTTTATTTTCACCTAAAGAAATTTACGGAATTCTGCCCGAGGACACTTTAAAGCCGTACGATATGTATGATTTAATCGCAAGAATAGTTGATGACTCTGAAATTGATGAGTACAAAGCTGGATATGGCAAAACCGTAGTAACAGCTTATGCCAGAATAGACGGCTGGGCAGTTGGAATTGTAGCAAACCAGAGGAACATTTCGAAAACAGAAACCGGTGAAATGCAAGTGGGCGGGGTTATCTATTCCGACAGTGCAGATAAAGCCGCAAGATTTATAATGAATTGCAATCAAAGAAAAATTCCTTTAATATTTTTACAGGATGTAACAGGCTTTATGGTAGGAAGCAGAGCCGAACATGGCGGAATTATTAAAGATGGTGCAAAAATGGTGAATGCAGTTGCCAATTCTGTTGTACCTAAAATTACAATTATAGTAGGAAACAGTTTTGGTGCGGGAAATTACGCCATGTGCGGTAAAGCTTACGATCCGAGATTTATATTTGCTTATCCGAATGCGAAGATTGCGGTAATGGGCGGATCTCAAGCCAGCAGTGTTCTGCTTGATATTAAATTAAAACAAGTTCAAAAAAGCGGGAAAGAATTCAGTGAAGACGATAAGAAAAAACTTCTGGATGAAATAACGCACTCGTATGAAGAAAGCAGCACACCTTATTATGCTGCAGCAAGATTATGGATTGATGAGATAATTGATCCAGCTTTAACCAGGGAATATATTTCCATGGCTCTAGAAGTTGCCGATAACAACCCGGATATTCCAAAGTTTAATGTCGGAGTAATTCAAACATAATTATGCCGACTCCACCTTCAAGCGGAATAAAAAATTCAGTATTAGTAATTTTTATTATTTTACTGTTATCGCAAAAAATATCAGCGCAGCAAAGTGATTTATCCAAAGCTGTCAATTATCTATCTGCATTTATTGCCTCTAGATATTTTGAAAATCTTCACCAAACGAACGATGATTTAGCACTTGCAGATACTATTTATTTACGGGCTTTAAAATTTGAAAACTATAATTATTCAAACACACTTTTTGATTTAACTTTTGCCGTAATTCCATATAATAAAGTTCATATCCGACTCCCGTTAATAGGCGTAGATTATGTATATCATTTAACTTCGGCAGAAGAAAAAATTTTTAAGAGAAAAAATAAAAATCTTCCTAAAAGGCTTTTTTTTGATACTCCTAAAAATAATTACGGCGATAAAGATAAACTGGCACATTTCTTCGGCAGTGCATATATAGAATATTCTTCCAACATTTTTGATTTAGGTGATCTTATTGGTTATTTTGTGGAAGTATTTGAACAAGATTTTGAAGTTCAAAATGCAATTGACTGGCGCGATATTGAAACAAATTATTTGGGAAATATTTTCGGTGAAACTTTAAAAAAAGACAAAAATATTCTTCCCTCGCAGGTAATGATGATTCGAACATTATTTTATTTAAGATATCATTTATGAAATCAATATTAATAATAGACGACGAAAAAGAGATTTGCGAAAGTATTAAAATGATCCTTGAATACGAGAATTATGAAGTTAATTATTCAACCAGCGCTGTCGAAGGAATTGACAAACTATTTACCGGTAATTTTTCATGTTTGCTACTTGATATCCAGATGCCGGAGATGAACGGATTCGAAGTTTTAAAAAAGATCAAAGAGAATAACTCTTCAGTTTCAATCATCATTATATCCGCACACGGCAGTATTGAAAACGCTATAAAGGCCACAAAACTCGGCGCTTTCGACTTTTTAGAAAAACCTATTGACCGTGATAAATTATTAATTAGTGTGAGAAATGCTGTAGGTCAGTCATATCTTATTACTGAAATTAAAGAAATAAAAAAATGTTTAGAGAATGAAGAAGTAATACTCGGCAGCAGCAAAGCAATAAACAACATTCTGGAAATAATTAATAGGGTTGCGCCTATTGAAACCAGAGTTTTAATTACCGGTGAAAATGGAACCGGCAAGGAACTGGTTGCTAAAGCAATACATAAAAAAAGTGCTAGAAACGACAAAGCTTTTATAGAAGTAAATTGTGCGGCAATTCCAAACGAATTAATTGAATCGGAATTATTTGGTCATGAAAAAGGATCTTTCACAGGCGCTATCCAACAGCGGATCGGGAAATTTGAATTAGCCAATAGAGGAACAATATTTTTGGATGAGATCGGGGATATGAGTTTACAGGCGCAGGCAAAAGTTTTAAAAGCTATTGAAGACAATAAAATCGAAAGAGTCGGTGGTGCAAAAAAGATAGAAATTGATGTAAGAATTATTGCCGCTACTAATAAAAATCTTAAAGAAGAAATTGAGAAGGGAAATTTTAGGGAAGATCTTTATCATAGGCTAAATGTAATTCCAATTCAAATTCCTCCATTAAGGGAACACACTGATGACATTCCGATTTTAGTTGAGCACTTCACTAAGGAAATTTTAAATAAGCATAAAAAGCCGATGATAGAATTCAATGAAGATGCTATTAAATATTTCCAAGAGCTGCCTTGGAGCGGCAATATTCGAGAATTACGTAATACGGTTGAAAGAATTATTATTTTAGTCGACAATAAAATTATTACCAAAAAAGATATTGAATTTTTATTATCACCGGATAAAACTTCTTTAGGTGATATAATTGATACAAGCAATTCATTTCAGGATTTTAAAGAAAAGGCTGAACGAGCATTTATTGTTAAACAATTAAATGCGAATGATTGGAATATAAGTAAGACGGCAGAAATACTGGAAATTCAAAGAAGTCATTTATATAATAAAATTAAAAAGTACGGTATTGAAAAGGAAGGATAATTATGGGCAGTACTATTTTTTCAAAAATCATTAATAGAGAAATTCCTGCTGATATTATTTATGAAACCGATGACGTACTAGCTTTCCGCGATATAAACCCGCAGGCACCGGTTCATATCTTAATAATTCCTAAAATAGAAATACCTAAAGTGTCCGACATTGATGGGAAAATTCACTCGCACCTTCTCGGAAAACTTTTCGATGCTGCAAATCAATTGGCCAAAGATATGAAGATTAATGAGGACGGATTTAGACTTGTTTTTAACTGCGGACCTAATGGCGGTCAAGAGGTTTATCATCTTCATTTGCATCTGCTGGGCGGCAGGCAAATGAAATGGCCTCCGGGCTAAAATTGTAAAAATAACTTTGAATAATCAATTACTCACCCAATTTATATTTTATCCCTGCAGTTATCCATCTTCCGGGCAAAGGTACGCCGCTTACTTCCTGGTATGATTTATTGAGCAGATTTGTGGCTTTAAGAAACAATTTAAAATGATCAAAACTCTTAAAAAGTTGAGTATCTATAAGAAAAAAATCTTGAAAGTTAACTCGGTCTTCGTAACGAACTTCCCAGCTTTGTCGGATATCAAACCACCAATTATTTTCAATATTCAGAATAAGCTGGTTGCGTAAGTATTGAAGAAGATACTGAGATTGGAGATCTCCAATAGATTTATTTGAATTTAAATACGTGTAATCAATTCCGGTTTTATAAATTGGGAAATTTTTTATCACCATTGAGGGATTAAAATTAAAGCTGATTTCAAATCCGTTTGTATTCAGAGTGGCAATATTTTCAGCTGTCCATGGCTCTTTAGCGTCTTTTCTTACCCAATCTATTAAGTTTTTCCCTTCCTTTCTAAACAGACTTATCCTGGCGTTAAAAGAAGACCGAAAAATATTTAAGCCAACTTCATAATTAAGTGTTTCTTCATATTTCAAGGTAGAATCTCCAATACTTACTGGAGAAGAATAATAAAGTTCCGTGTAAGTGGGTATTCTGAATGCTTTGCCAATTGAGCCGTATATTCTAATATTTTTTGCAATATCATATCCGAGATTAATTCCCGGCCAAACTTCCCATCCGATAGTTGAATAATTATATGCAAAAGCATTTACATTAATTGTGAAATCATTTAACGGTGAAAATCTTTGTTCAGCGAATAGTCCTTTTTTATTACGGGAATGATTACCGAGATTTGTACTTTTAATTTTATCCGTATTGTACTCTCCGCCAATCGAAGTTGTACCAAAGTCAGTTATAAAAGATGCTTGAATTTCTGCACCATAAATATTTGTCTGGTGAATGTTTTGATAAAATGAAGGATTTATATAATCAAGCAGGTAGTTATCGTCGTTTCTTCGCCAATAAATTTTCGGTGAGATAGAATACGCTTCACTGCCAAATTCTCCGCTTATATTTAGAAACTTTGTTGTCGTATGTTCCCACTGATTTGGAAAAAGTGTTGAATAAAAACTATTCGCCCCAAATTTTTTATCGTTGTATCCAAAAAATAAATTAACATTACTATTTGTACTATTAAATGATGCACCATATGTGAAGTTCGTAATATTAAAATCAGTATCGTGCATAAATCCATCGGATTTCTGTTTTGATAATGAGATATGATTATTGATTATTCCTATTGGAAGTGCACTATATACAGATCCATCATAATATCCGTTTTGTCCGACACTAGTCTGAAGCGAAAAAGTTTTTTCACTTCCCTTTTTGGTTATAATATTTATTACACCGCTAAAAGCATTTGCACCGTAAATACTTGATCCCGGTCCTTTAAGAATTTCTATTCTTTGAATATCATTGAGTGAAACCGGGAGATTTAAGTTATGATGACCGGTTTGAGGATCATCAACACTAATACCGTCTATTAAAACAAGAGTTTCTTCAAAAGAACCTCCCCTAATACTCACATCACTTTGAACTCCATCAACACCTCTTTGTTCCAAATCTACTCCGGCCGCATACTGCAAAAGTCCTTGGACACTATGGACAGGAGCTTCTTTTATTTCTTCCGGAGTAATAACAATTACGCTTCTTGTAAGATCAGAAAACGAGATCGGAGTTCTGCCTGCTGTAACTACTATTTCATTCATTTTGTATTCCGGCAAGGTTTGTGCATTTGAAGAGACTATAGTAAGATTTACTGCAATAAAAAGGAACAATAATTCTTTCCAACATTCTATAAATAAATTAAGCTTCATTCTTATTTTTACAAGGTAATTAGTATCCGCGATACTGATGAATCTGAAGTGTGAATATAAGAATAATTTATAAACTATGGGTAAACTTTTGTTAAATTTTTTTAATTATTTTTTTAGTATTTATCATTTGGGTACAGCAAATTATTATTTAATTTATTACAAAATTAATTCAGGGGATTCAGGAATTGACTTTATGGAGAAATTATCCAAGTAATTAATACTTAAATTTTATTATACAAGAAATAGATTCAGTTATTAGAACTGCATTAAAAAGATTTTTTCTAGTGAATCAATCATCTTCTCACGAAAGATCGGTTTTGAAATAAAATCATTAAAACCTGTAGCAATAAACTTTTCTTTATCACCAGGTAAAACGTATGCAGTTACAGCTATAACCGGAATGCTTTCATATCCCGGCATTTTATGAATAATTTTAAGAGCATCCAATCCGTTATAATCGCCCTGAAGATTTATATCCATTACAATAAAATCAAAATGATAGCTGTCAAGCAGCGGAAGCGCTTCTTCAAAACTAACTGCGAATTTAATTTCTTTCAGTTCTTTCATTTGAACTTTAAAAAGAATTTGAGTATCTACCTGATCTTCAATATAAAGACAATTAAGTGCGTTCAAATCTATTCTATCAAAAGATTTTTCGGATGGTTTAATCTGTTCATATCCGACTTCATTTAATTCTTCTTCATCGATTATATCCTTTTCGGTAGGACTGAAGTCTATTTTTCCTTCTATTTTCGGCTCAGCTGCGGCTGGTTCTGGTTCTTCCGTTTCTTCTATGGATTCGGGTCGTTTATCTAATTCAGTTTTATCTTTATTATCAATATTGACTTCATGAGACGATTCTTTTTCGATAGTTGGCATTTTAAACTTTATCGGGAAAATAAAACTGCAGTCAATTTTATCGGAAGATACATTAACTGCTTCAAATTTTCCATTTAGAAGTAAAAGGTATGATCTTAATAAACGGGCTGTAAATCTTGATAAACCAATATTTTTTAAATTTGATTCATCCCCTTCCACAAATAAATTTACTAAATTATCATACAAATTCTTTGAAATTGATGAATAATTATCTCTAATAGAAATTATAAATGTATTTTCATCGGAAGAATAAGCAGAGAAGTAAATCTTTTTTTCTTTAGTTATCTTTGCAATAGTTTTGACTAATTGAAAAACAAAATTTTGAAATTTCTGCTTATCGGATTCAAACCTCAGAGAAGATGAAATTTTGCCATAGCCAAACTCTACCTCTCTAGATCCGGAATTTACTTCATAATCCGTTTGAAGCTGGTCAATAATTTCTGTAATCCCTATTTCTTGAGGTTTCAAATCAAAATTATTTTGCTGAATATTAGTATACTCAACAACGGAGTTCATAATAGTTAAGAGCCTATCTCGATTCAAATTAATAAAATCAGAGGCTTCCCTTTGTTCTGGTGTTAAATGTTCAATACTATCCAGCAGTTCCTGCACAAAACCAAGTATAACATTTATTGGCGTTAATAATTCATGGAAAAGCGTCGAAAGGAATTTGACATCTGATGACCCCGTATTATTTTCTTCAACTTTGCCGGTTTGTTCAACCGGAATATTTGAAACCGGTTTTTCCACGTATACAATTTCAGGTTCGGCTTTTTGTTGAACGGCTTTACAAATTATACTAAATGATTCTAATTCGTTTCTATAATTAAGCAGAGGGAATGCCTTTATATTGGCTTTTATAAATCTTCCACTCTTATGTTTAAGCTCTGAAGAAACAGTTACCGGTTCTTTAATGTTGGATTGGAAAATCGTTGAATTAATATTCCCCCTGTCTTCATTATTAAATAGAGCAGTAAATAGAGTATTATCAATTTCATTTTTAGAATAACCTAAAACATCATTAACCGATTTATTACAGTAACTTATAAAGCCGGCATGATCCGTTACAAATAGCATTTCTCCGGTATTATCGAATACGCTATGAAATAATTGATTATTCTTTTCTACCTCAAGTTTTTCGCTAACATCTTTAATTATATTAAAATGAGCATCCTTATTATTAAATTTAAAACTTATTTTACTAATTTCAACATATACATAAGAGCCGTCTTTTTTCTTGTGTTTGAATGGGCCACTAAATTTTCCTTCTTTTCCTTTGAAGTTAGAAGAGTCTAAAAGAGTTTGAATGTCCTCCGGAGTATAAAGGTCGGTTAAATCCATCTGCAAAAATTCATCTTTACGATATCCGTATAAATCTAAAGCAGCTTCATTTACTTCTATAAACCGTAAGTTTTCAGTATCATAAATAAAGATAGGTTCAGGATTATTTTGGATTAATACTTCAAACATTCTACCTCTTCTATTAATTATTCTTTCAAGATTATCCTCAATTTGTGATTCTTCCAGTAATACAGTAATCCATTTAATCTTATTTTCATTGTCAAATATCTTGTTTAAATAAATAACAAAGCTTTTATTATTTTTCTCAAAATCTAATTCAAATTTCTCAGAATTTTTTAGTTCAATAATAAATTGCTGTATTCTTTCAGAAAAATTAGACGGAAGTATCTGTGCAAAATGAATATCTATAAAATTATTAAATTCATTAGGAAATAATTTACGAAATTCTACATTAGTTTGCTTAAAAATTCCATTTTTATCAATTATCGCCAAAGATTTTATAATACTATTTATCAAAAGCTCGGAATCAATAGAGTTTTCTCTCACAATTTTTGATTCTTTTTGCTCTGATTTTTGGGCAATACAAATTACAGCGATAACATTATTATCCGAATCGCTTAAAGGTATTTGAATTGTTTTATAATCCAGCGAAGAACTTAAACCCGAAACAGGGACGCCTTCAATTATTACACTGTTAATCGAAACCTTCAGGTAATTTTCAACCGAGTTATAGAACTCTATTAGATATGAAGGTAAAAATAATTGTACAGGCTTGCCTTCAATTTGCGATGGTTTTAAACCGAATCCTTCAGCAAGTTTATCATTGACCAGCACATATATACCTTTGTTATCAGTAATCCAAAATAACTCTTTAAGTATATTTACTTTTTTAAGAATTTTTTCTTTACCTATAAATGTAAATGGATAAAGTGATTTTATATCCTCAATAATATCCAATATATCATCAGTCTCAATATAATCCTTTAGATCCCTTACAACTTTAAATTCAGTGGTGCCTTTTGATTCGGCAGAATAATACTGATATGTAAAAGTACAGAATATAAAATATTCCTTTTCCTCCCTATAAGAATTTAAGCTGATTTGAAGATTTAGTTCTTGCTGACTGGTTAATCTAAGCGTAATATTTTCTACGATAGGCTTGTTATTGAGATACAGGTTCTCAAATATTTTATTTAATTCCGAACTTGACTGTTCATCGAATAGGTTAAAAATATTTTCTGTATCCGATTTAATCAAAAATAGTGCTTCAGCTTCTTTATTTAAGGACAGGATATTGCCTTTACTATCCAAAACAAAGAATGGATTTTTAATTGCTCCATTTAAAGAATTAAATAATGCACTATTTATTTTATTCGATTGCTTCACTTTTAATGAAATTATTTTTAATCAAGTTTAAATGATAAAATTATTTTTGCTTTGTAAAAAATTTATCAACTTCAAATTGAATTATACTAAAAAATTAATATCTTATCACAAAACGAAAATACCCTTTATTATCAGAACAATTAAGGGGAATTAATAATAGAGGGTAAAAATAATTCTTCAATTCGATCCTTAACTAATTACCCCTATAATATATCCAATCTTTTTCAAAATATTTTTAATTTTTCAACTTATAAAAATCAAACCGTAATAAATCTCGTCATAGTTTACTTTTATTTATCAATCATCTTTTAGCTGATATCTTATATATCCGGCTTACTATAATCAAAAAAATACGTTCTGGATTCATCCGGCCGAAGATCATTTAAATAAACATAAATTACTTTATTATTTTTATCATAAATATATTTAGCCGGTTTTGTTCCTACAAGTTCGGTACTAAGAGTAATATCGCTAACCGGCTCATTCATATCTACTTGGACAACCAATCCATTCACAATTAGCTTGCCGGGATTTGAAACAGTTAACGCAATTCGGTATTCTCCTCGTTGATTTATCCTTACCTCCACATAATTTCTTTTTGCCCACCATTTTTCAATCTGAGATGCTGTTGCTATCCAAAACTTTTTTTGCCTAAGATCATTAATAATTTTTTTAATTACATTCACATATTCCGGTTTGCATTGATAATCAGAATGAACCTCAAAAGTATATAAGCCACCTTCAAAAAGTACTCTGTCCTCATCTTCCTGATAAGTAAAATATTGGTAACTCGTATCTGTCAATCCAAAGTCCCGAATAACATTGTAATCATCGCGAGCTGTTTTGGGAATTGATACAACCAAACTGTCACCAAGTATGATTGTTTTAGGAATCGATCTGCCGGATAAAGAATCCGCAAAAATATATTTATATCCGCTTCCTATCATCGATTTAATAGTATTATTATCATAAATACCGTAATAAGGCATGCAGCCGATGATTGATAAATTTATCGAAGATTCTAGTGTCCTTTTAGCTCTTTTTAGTCTCATTAATTGGGTATTATAATTATAAAGCTTATTTAAAGTATCATTTACTGAAGTTAAATGTCCCACGTTAACAATAGGTCCAACATCACCATACCGTGAAAGAGTTTTAACAAGATTTTTATTTAACTCCGCATCAGGTGTTCTTATAAAAAATGTAGCCCGAACATTTTCAGATTTAAGGATTGATAATAAATTATTTTCATTTTCTAAATTCTTGGATAGATCTGATATTAAGACAGCTGCACCGTTATAATTTGCCGGCCAGTCTTTTATAAAAGCAATAGGTTTATACGAAAGCCAATCCATGCAGTTTTTGAATAATTTATCAAAATATAAATAATCTTCTTGAACACCAATTATAGAATTTATATCAAATCCCATCCAAATAAATCGCCCGTTCCCGTAAGTTCCGTAGGCTATTCCTGCACTTTTTTTAATTTCTTCTCTTTCTAGACCTTTTTGAAGTTTGTAATTATACCAGAAACTCACCTGTTTTGTTCTAGGATCAAGAACTTCAACAGCCATTGGTCTATCCCAAGTAGCTACTTTTAAAGGGAAACCGGCTGGAATATTTGCTGTAATAGGAAGACCGCCTCTTAGTGTATGTATTTTAGTAAATTCATCGGGCGAAATTTCTTTTGTAAATTTTAGTCCGAATGTTTGAGTAATAAAATCCCAGCCTCTCCATTTTCCATTATCCGAATAAGATGCAGTTCCACTGGTTGCAAAAACACTTCCGCCGTTTACTAAAAATTTCTTAATTTGAATAATCTCTTTATCGCTTAAAGATTTTGATCCGGGTAAAATTAATAATTGATATTTATATAAATTTCCAAGTTCAATTGTCGAATCATCAATCACTTTGAATTTGTAATTTTCAATTGAAAGCAGCTTCTTCCAAGTATTTATGTTGTCGTTAAGCCATGTACTGCCTTGGGGCAGCATATTTTCCGTATATTGAGAATATAATATACCGACGGTCGGTTCTTTACCGTAAATAATATTTTTAATGAATTTGGAATTAGGTATAAACTGGGACGTATCTATTCTTCCGTAAACTCCTCGCAGAATAAATAAATAAATAAAGATGGCGCTGATCAGTAAAACAGAACCAGAAATAATAATAAGCGGTTGATTAATTTTACCTCGATATCGAGATTTTAACGCCACTTTAATGCTCCGGTATCTTTATCTTCTTTGGCCGGTACATATCCTTCGGAAGTATATTTTAAAAATTTGGAATCCCGAATTCTTTTTTCATCTTCGGGACGCTGTGTATATCTTGAATATTGATACCCGGTAGACGAATAACCAACCGTTCCAAATTGTCTAGCCGATTGTTCAGAAGTTATAGAATATGGCTGCCTATATGCTGTATATGGCTGCGGTTTAGGTGTAAATCTTGGCTGCATGGGTCTTTGTGTTCTTATAGATTCTTGTGATACATAAGCCGGTTGTTGGTACAAAGGAGTTTTTCCCGGTTCACCAATAGTGGGTTTGGTTATGTATCTTTCCGTCCTTACAGCTTGTTTTTCTGCAGCAGGAGTAACTAATTCTGCTTTCACCTCGGATGGTTGGGTAAGCAAAGCTGCCTGTCCTTTCCTCTCTCTAATTTTGTAGAGGATATAAGCTCCTATTGCCAATAAAAATGTACTTATAGTGGCAACAAGAATTATTGTCGATAAAACCGGAATTAGTTCCATTAGTCCCTCTCTAATATACTTAATAAAATTTTATACTTTGGCAGTGCCAACACGTTCCAATTTTCCCCAAGACATTCTGATACCAAGAAATTCTTCAATTGTGGACATTGCCTTACAAATATCAATTATCAAAATAAAAAACATTCTGTAAATTATTGAATATCCCACAAGCCTGTACTCTTCCCTCTCAACTGCAATACAATATAAGGCCGTAACAAGATCAAGCAAAGCTAAACCGGCCCACCAGAAAAAAATTAAATTTGAAAAACCAAAAGCTAAAGCAGCTATTATAAAAAATAAATTTGCCGCTATATTCATAGTCGGCCAAATTAATGCTTCATAAAACATTGTCCAAAGAATAAATGTATCTCCAAAGTTAATACTTGGATCAAACATCAATTTTTTATGTTTCCTAATTGACTGGAGAATTCCGCGCGTCCATCTGTATCTTTGTTTTAATAATTGCTGTAATTTAGCCGGTGCTTCCGTATAAGAAACTGATTTTGGTTCATAATATATTTTCCAGCCATTTGCCAGAATTTTAAGTGTTAAATCCGCATCTTCAGCAAATGTATCACTTGAATAAAATCCCGCTTCTTCAATCGCTTTTCTTCTAAAAAATCCTATAGGGCCCGGGATAATATTTACTAAGCGAACATAGCTCTGAGCACTTCTCGCCATGTTTAAGCCTTCAATATACTCAAGAGCTTGAAGATCGGTAAATAACTTTCCGCGATTTAATACTTTTACATTTCCGGCAACAGCGCCTATTTCTCTGTTTGCAAAATGACGAATTGCTAACTTCATTGAATCCGGCGATAATTGAGAATCTCCATCCATACAAAGTATTATTTCAGCTTTAGATAACCTGATACCTGCGTTTAGTGCTTTAGCTTTTCCGCCGTTTGGTTTGCTGACTAATGAAATTTTAATATCACTATATTTACCTCGCTGGTAGCCAACAAGTGATTCCGCAACATTTTTAGTCGCGTCGGTTGAACCGTCGTTAATAATTATTATTTCGTAGTTCGGGTAATCTAGTTGAAGTAATGATACGATTGAATCCGTTATTACTTTTTCTTCATTGTATACAGGTACTAAAATAGAAACAAATGGATAATAACCGCTTTCCGTCGCACTATATGTATATTCATTTATATATAAATAAGCTAAAGATAGAATTGAAAAATAACGGAATAGAAGAACGAATAAAAAAATTACCAATGCAACAATTGTGGCATATTCCAATAATGCTTTAAAACTCAGTACAGTCATAGGAAGGGTGTAAATAATTGTCATTATTAATAACAAGGATAATAATCCATTAATAATGATGCGCCGGATGTATTTTCGTTTTACATTCTCTGTTTGCTGCGTCGGTTCTCTATTATCTAGAGTTAGCGCAACACGTTTTACTTCCTGATTTAACTGCATAATATTTTAGAGCTTTTTTAAGCAATTTGTCAATTATAATGCCACCTAATTCGTTTTTTACAAACAATTAAATGATGTTTTCCGTCCTTTATCTGTAACAGATTAAGATAAGACACAGCTTTGTATCAATCTAAGTCAGAAAAAAGTTTAGTTTTTAAAAGCCTAATTATAATAAGTATAACTACTTAGCCTAATACTAATTAATTTTTGAGTTAAATTTTATTTAAAATATAAAAACTTTTGTCTATTTTATTTTAATATTACAATTTAAAATCAACTATTTACAAAGCCCAATATGCTGTAATGCTTGCAGCAAAAGAGCTGTATCCTACAACGTTCTGAAAGCTGCTGCCACCGCTTATTCTGCCTTGAATTGTCAATCTATTTATAACAAGAATGCTGGCATTTAAATATGCCTGTCTAAGTATATAATTACTATTTTCAACAAATCCAATTAATCCGCCAATTGTAACGGTGGAATTTGATTTATGATAAATTTCCCAATCTGCCCAGACATTATTTGAAGAATAAGTTAACGGTGAGAAATAATGAGTAGTCTGAGTCCGAAATCCGGAATTATAAAATTCGTAACCTAAAATAAAATCCTTGGAAAAATATTTACCGAGTCTTAAAGACAATGCATAACCATCATTACCATCTTGAAAACCGAAATTTGAATAATCAGCAGAAAATTTTATTCCCGATTGAGTTTGATAATATCCTCCGGCCCTAAAAAGATTAGCAGATAATCTGGTACTTATTAAATAAGGAGCATAAATTATTTGGGAAGCATCCATTCTGGAATAATTACCATAAATTGAATAATGGTTTGTTTCTTCAGAACGGAAGAATATGTCGGTTATTGGTCTATTTATGGAATTTAAGTAATAAGTATTGCCAAAGTTAACTCCAAACGTTGTGCTTGCAAATAACCTGAAAGTTAGTCCGAACCTTATTGTATTTGCATTTATATTTGAAGTATCGGAAGTTAAATTTGTTCTAAACGCTTCGGCCCCGATTGATAAGAAAGTAGTCAATCCCAAATCAACTCTTAAGCCTTCAATATTATTTTTAATTCCCAAATTGTCGGAATAATAAGATCCATAAGGAGTTATTAGAGTATAAGTGGGAAAAGATGATAACATTCCCCTGAAACCGGTAACCGGCAGCCATTTATATCTTTGCTTAACCATTGATATTTGTAATGAATCCAGCTTCATCTGTTTCTCCATCCTATCGTAGACATCTCTAGCCTCATCATATTCTTTCATTCGCACATAAGAATCACCCAGGTAGAGAGAAACATAAAAATTATCAGGTTGTTTATCTGCTAGTCTTTTAAAACTTGAGAGCGCCTCAATTGAATCTCCCATTGCATAATATGTTGTTGCTCTCGTATAATCGATATTAAAATCGTAGTTATTCTTCAATAAATCAGTATAAATATCGACAGCTTTTTGATAATTACCGGCACAAACATTTACATCAGCAAATTCTTTTTCAATTAAAGGATTAGGAGGAGAATTTCTTAAGAATTCTTCATACTTTGATAATGCTTCTTTACATTTATTTGATGAATATAATTTTTCGGCTTCACTAAGGATTGCATAATTTTTTTCCTGCTTATATCTAAATTGATTAAGTGTAAGAGCAGATTGGAGACTTTTTAATTGAGCACTATATGGATTTATTGTTTTTATTTTATTCATATAATTTTCCGCAAGAGAAAAATCATTTTGCTGCATATTAATGAAACTCATTGCAACCAAAGCTCTAAGATTATCGGGCTCTTTCATTAATACATTTTGAAGATATTTTTCCGCTTCATCAAAGTTTTGCCCTGTCCATCCATCAAGTTCGGCCATAAATAATTGATACTTTAAATTATCAGGCTCCATTTTTAATAAGTACTTAACAGTAATTTGCGCTTTGAAGTAATCACGATTGTTTGCTTCAACTTCCGCATAGTTATATAAGATATCCTTATCATCAGGATATACCTTCAAATAATTTTCGTATACATACATTGCAGAATCGTACTCCTGCAGTTTATTATACGCTTGTCCGAGTTTTAAAACAGCATTTTTATTTAATGAATCCTTTGCTAAAATTTCCTTGTATTTTACAACTTGTGTGTTATAATAAATAGTTTGAAGTGAATCTACTAATTGAGAAATATGAGCGACTTGAATTGAATCGTATTTTGTATTTTCCAGTAATTGAATTTGCTGATTTGCTTCTTCAAATCGGTTGGTTTTATACAATTCCTTAATCAACTTAAATCTTATTTTATTATTTAACGGATTATTTTTTAAAATTCTATAGTATCTATCAATTGGATAAACAAAACTGGATCGGCCTAATGACAATCCATAATTATAATTTTTATACGAAGTATCATTAATTGTGTAAATATAGCCGTTGCCTTTGGCTAAATCCAAACCGTTAATCGCTTCTTTGAAATATGGTTTAAGGGCAAGAGCATTTTCAAATGCTTTAACTGCAGTTCTATACTTTCCTAACCATAAAGAAAAGTACCCAAACTTAGTCCAGATCCTCTGATCATTCGGATATTCTTCCGTATATTTTTTAAGAATAGGCCACCCTTTAGAGATATGATTATTTTTACCTAAAATATCGGAATACCTGATAATTTCATCTGGAGATGCATGCTCGAGAGTTAGGAATTTATCATACCACTCTTCAGCAACAAGCCATTTTCCTAAATTCTTATATGCTTTTCCAATTGCCAGATAATTATTTGGATCTTTAAGATTTATAGCAACTTCCCTTTTATATCCTTCAATTTCATTATACAGTAATTTATACCACGAATTGGTAGCACGGTTAAGATTAATTCTTAAATTAGAATTATGTGGTTCTAGTTTTGTTGCAAGACGGAAATAGTAAACAGCATCTTCAAATCGTTGTTGTTTTTCATAACAGAGGGCTATAAGGTTATAACCATCAGCTACTTGCGGTTGCGCTGAAATATATTTATTTAGAAGATCTATTGCTTCACTGTAACGGCCGGACTGCATTTCACTTTGTGCTTCCGTTTTTAATTCGCTAGTTACATTTTGTGCTTTGACAGTGAGACATAATCCTAACAATATAAAAATTACGATCTTACAGAATGCATTAAGTTTCATTGGAACATTCAATTAGTAAATTCCTAATTTATTCTTCTCCGTCCCGTTTTCTGAAAGAATCCTATCCATTATGCTGTCGGCATTCTGAATGCTTTCGTCAACTCTAATGGCATAAACTGAAATGTATTGAGTGACATTTTGTAAATATTCGGCATCATGATTAGGAAGATTACTTTTAATTTTAGCAATTATTGAATTTATGCCTTTCGGTTCTTCTTTAGTGGCTAGTACAATTACTTTATTGGATATAAGACAAATTTTATCTTTCTTATCGGTAGAAAGTCTAATTGCATTTTGCAACTGTGTAAGCGTTAAAAGTCCCATACTATCAGCCACAACGTCCAATTTAAAAGAAATTACTGTAAATAATTGTCCGGTACTTTTATAAAGTGCTATTTGATTATTCAATATTAAATAGAAATCACTTTCGGAATAATAATTATGATATGAAAATTGTTCTTCTTCGGTATAAATCTCGGCAAGTGATTTGTATTTCATTTGCGACTCTGTTGTAATAGAGGAAGGATATTTTGATATTGTTTGTTTCGGATGATAATCTGTTGTTAATCCCTTGTACGGTTCGATATAATAATTTGATGTAAATTTACCTTCCGGATGCCCAATATTAGGTGTTATTGTTATAGTACCACCCTTTATTTGATTAACTTCGTCTTCATTTTTTTGAAGATAAATAATCCCCGTTGAAGTAGCCGCAAGAGCATCAACAATTGAATTAGATAGGGGAGAAACGGGATCACCTAAAACAAATAAACTTGTTATACCGTTTTCTTCTATACCTTCTATAGTCTGTCCGAAAACTTTACTCAGTAAAGTAATATCATTAAATCCAATAAAAGGAGTTAATTCATCAAAAACTATTTTATTAGGCTGATATTGTTCAACTAATGCAACAATATCATTTAAATATTCTATCAGAAAATTATCTGGGTTATCAACTTCATACAAATCTGTTGGCGAGGCTACTCTTACAACAATAATAAAATTCTGATTCATATAATGCTGCAAGTCGAAATCAATTGAAGCTGCCTGAATCATTAAATCTTTCGGGCGCATGCTTGTAAAATAAAGACAGACTTCTTTTTTGCTAGCACACTCCATTGCAAATTGTAGACTAAGCAGAGTTCTTCCGGATTTCTTAGGACCTATTAATAAATATGTCCCCCCTCTATAAAATCCTCCCCATGCATTATCAATAAATGAAATACCGGAAGGCAACAACTGTATCTTATTTTTCATAACCTCATCACATTTTTTTGTAAATAAGCCAAATTTTATGCCGAAATTAAATATTTAATATTCCGAATTTTTGGCAAAGCAGCAGCTTGCTTTGAATTAAATAGAGACATGTAATTACTTGTGTATTATAATGTTACAAATGATTTCCATATTATTTTCACAATTATTTGAGAGAGTTATTCCAAATACTATTTATTATTAAACTAAAATTTAAAAAATCTAAAATCAAAACTATTCATGTTAATTTGGAATTTATTGATTTATGGTAATAGGTAATTATTCACGAACTTATTCAATTAAATATTAATTATTAGATGAATGATTTAGATGTGTTCAGTATTTTTTAAACAGAGATGGGTTAAAGTGTAACTATAATTTAACTTTAGTTTTAAGGTAATATTTGTTGAAAATTATAGATCTAAATTAATTTATCAATTGCACTTATTAAAATCGATTTTTCTACCGGTTTAGGTAAATAATCATTAGCGCCTAGTTTAAGAAATTTTTCTCTATCGCCTTTTAAAGCATAAGCAGTAATAACAATAATCGGAATTTTCTCCAATTCTTTCAATTTACGAACCTGGGAAATAACATCTTCACCGGATAAATCTCCCGGTAAATGTATATCTAATAAAATGGCATCGTAATGCCTTCCCATTAACATTTCCATCCCCTTTTCGGCATTTTCTACAATATCTACAGAATATTTTTCTCTTAAATAAATTTTAAATATTAATTGAGTTTCAATATTATCTTCGATTAATAATAAAAATTTTTTCCCTACTTCATCAGCCATAAACTACGAAGGATTTATTTATAAATAATTCTATTCAATAACGGAAAGATTTATTACTTGATTCTACTCTAACACTATCTTCATTATCCATGCTGCCTTCATCTTTAGTTTTGGGGAATTCTGTGCCTACTATATAATCCCACATAGGAGAACTAACACCGTATCCCAATTCAGGATTTTGAAAATGATGCCTCATATGATGTTTTTTTAAAGCTAGCCAAAATTTATTGTGAATATTAAAATGATGAACTGCATAATGCGTCATATCATAAAACAAATATCCGACTAAAAACCCGACAAAAAATGGAGATACCAAACTTTTTCCAAGCATGACTTCGAAAAGGAAGTAAAATAGAACAGCCAACGGAACACTAACTGACGGCGGCATAACTAATCGTCTTGAGTCCATTGGATAATCGTGGTGAACTCCGTGAAAAATGAAATGAATTCTTAATCCGAATTTAGATTTAGCTTTAAAATGAAATATAAACCGATGCAGAGTATATTCTGCAAAAGACCAAACAAAAATACCGAGTACAACTAATAATAAAATATTTATAACACTTATTTGATATTCAACAGATTTATAAAGGAAGAAAGCAATTACCGGGACAAATACAAATAATGGAATTGCCGGATGTACTTTTGAAAGAGATTCCATAAAGTCACTTTTAAACATTCTTACCGTAACATCTTTATTAGATACAAAATTCTTAGTCATAATATATAACTCCTCCCATCTTCAATATTTAGCGGTAAATTTAATAATTTTTTATAAATAAAAAATTAAAATTTTCGCATGCTTATAATAACAATCACAAAAAACATAGAATAAAATTAAATTTATTCAATTTTACAATTATTTTTACACTCTCTTTTGAATTCCTAAGCCCGGTAAATCACTTAGATTAACTTTACCATTAGTCACTTTTGTTCCTTCATAAATATCATTACTTATCAAGAGAGCACCGTCCAAATCGGCCCAATCAACTAAAGGAGATAGATGCGAAGCAGCGGAAATAGCACAGGAGGTTTCAGTCATACATCCAAGCATAACTTTCATACCTAATGCTCTTGCTAAGATAATCATTTTGTAAGCCTCTCGCATACCGGTACATTTCATTAATTTAATATTGATTCCCGAGAATACATCTTTGGCTTTAGTTATATCTTCCAATCTCTGAACAGATTCATCAGCAATTGTCGGCAATGGACTTTTTTCCGTAAGCCAGGCTAAATCATCAATCTGTGTCTTCGGCATTGGTTGTTCTACAAAAAGTACATTCCTTTCGTTCAACCAATTAATCATTTCTAAAGCAAATTCTTTATCTTTCCAACCTTGATTTGCATCTGCAGTAATCGGCTTATTTGTAACCGACCTAATTGTATTAATCATTTCTTTATCATTATCTCTGCCTAATTTTACTTTTAGTATTTTAAATTCTTCAGCTTCTTTAACTTTTTGTCTTACAACATCCGGTTTATCTATACCAATTGTGAAGGAAGTATATGGAGTTTTTTCTTTATTTATTCCCCAGATATTATACCATGGCTGATTTAACAATTTTCCAATCAAGTCATGAAAAGCAATATCAACGGAAGCTTTTGCAGCCGAATTTCCAGGAGCTATTTTATCAATATCATCCAAAATTGTTTCCAGATCGAAAACATTCTCATATTTTGAAATATCTACTTTGGAAAGGAAATCAAGAACTGTCTGGTGAGATTCCCCTAAATACGGAGGCATTGAGGCTTCTCCGTATCCAATTATTCCATCATATTCAATTTCTGTTAAAACGATTGGTGTTGTTGAACGTGAATAAGTTGCAACAGTAAAAACATGTTTAAGTTCCAAAGTATAAGGTTTGAATCTAAATTTTAATTTTTCAGCCATTTTATTACCAATAAATTATTTGAAATTTATACGAATTGTAAATTGATATAAGCTAAGAACTTTTAATTGATCGAAGCTTAAAAAATTTTCGTCAAGTTAAAAAACCCATTAACTCAACTTAAAATGGTCCTAATACTTAATATTCTTCAATAATTCTACTCCATTTTTACCAATTGAGGTTAGAATTCTTTTTGCCCTTACAAACTGGTTTAACCTGTAACGGCTGAAATTTTTATCATTTTTATTGAAGCTGTCAATTTTAACTCTCCCGGCTTCATTTATAAATTGCTCATTTCCGATATAAATTCCCACATGAGTAATTTTTTCTTTTGTATTTTCAGATGCTTTTTTACCGAAAAATAAAAGATCGCCGGGTTTAAGATTTGAAAATCCGTTTTGAGTATCTACAGGAATTCCGACATGAACCTGCTGTGACGCATCTCTTGGAAGATAAATGCCATTTAAGAAAAATACAGTTCTCGTAAAACCGCTGCAATCCATTGCTTTAGTTGATGTACCGCCCCACAAATAAGGAACTCCCATAAATCTGTCGGCAGTTTTAAGAATATTTTCTTCGTTAGGATCTCTGCTGTTCAGCCATGATTTATAATCTTCACAAATATCATTTACTACAAAGCCTACTCTCTTATCAGGAAATTCGACTTTTATAAAATTTCCTTCATTCTCTAAAATTTTTAAAAGATCTCCAGCTACTAAGTCAGATACGCGCAAAGACTTAACATCCGGTTTAGTATAAACAAATCCGTATTCTTTTGTAATTATTATTTTCTTCGAATTATTCCATTGATCAACTTGCATTTTATTCATCGACTGATATTCGCTTGATTCCATCCAGGCAATATATTTATCAGGCGATTGAATTAAGGTCCATCCTTTACTTTTTTTTAGAATTTTCACCGTACAACCCAACAAAGCTTGTGATGCAAGTTCTGCAGCTTCTTTAGGTTTTGTTCTCATAGTTGCAACTGAAAGGTCAATAATTCCGTAAATATTTTCACCTAATTCTTCACTTGGTAAAAGTGAAATTTCATCCTGAATATTGTATCCTTCATTTTTTAAATCATTTATTAGAGAGTTCTTAGCATTTAATAAATTTGTTTCCCCGTTAATAATAATATTTTTTTGATTCGCCTTTTCAAAATTAATATTAAACAGTGCAGTTCTTTTGTCCGGGGCATATTTTTGTTGCACTTTGTCTATTGTTTGTTGAACATTATCCATCGATTTATTTTGTTGTGAATAAATAGGGGTAATTAAAATTATAAATATCAAAATCGAAAAATACCGCATTATTATCCTCATTCAATTTTTTGATTTACGGGTACTAAAATAAAAATTTTCAAGTTCATTTCTAAATCAAATATATATGCTGTTTTATTCTCATTTTCTTTTCATAAAAATGATAATTGACTTTTAATGAGACAAAATTTATACGGATTTATTATTAGAATATCTTAATTAAATATAATATCAATTTTGGTATAATTTTAGATGTTAATGCAAGAATATTTCTAAAGTTTCAGTTTTTTATAAAAGGGATACTCTGCAAAATATTGAATTAATTATTTGTCTGGAATTATATATTTTTCTCTAAAGAAAAGGAGTTAATAAATTTCGTGTTAGAAAAGATTAGTGAAACGTTTTTCAGGTTCCCGAATAGGAATGCCTTTTGTATTAACCGCGAATATTATACTTACTATACTTTTGCAAAATTGGTTTCTAAGGTCAGAAATTTTATTCAGTCAAACATAGACAATTCGGAAAAATTAATTGGGATAATTGCAAATCACGAGCAAGACATAGAAATATACAGTTCAATCTACGGAACATTGTACGCAGGCCGCGGATATGTTCCTATAAATCCTTTGAATCCTCTTGAACGCAACATTGAAATACTTAAGCAAACCGGAATAAGGACAATCCTTTGTAGAAAAAGAAGTGAAAAATTAAATGAACTGGCATATAAATTAAAAATTAAGTTGATAGAAACTCTTTCACTACCTGAAACTTCTATCAATATAGATACACCTGTCGTGAATGAAAATGAAATAGCTTATATACTTTTTACATCTGGAAGCACCGGATTACCAAAAGGTGTTCCGATAACTAGAAAAAATTTAAATTCATTTATTCATGCATTTTTTAATTTGAAGTATGATTTTAACGAAAACGATAGATTTTTACAGATGTTTGAATTGACATTTGATTTCTCCGTCGTTTGTTATATGATACCGCTATGTATTGGCGCATGTATTTATACCGTACCTACTGAAGGGATAAAATTTACAAATGTTTATACAACTCTAGAAGAAAATGAAATTACATTCGCATGCATGGTGCCTACTGTGATAAATTATCTTAATCCTTACTTAGACGAGATTAAATTAGATAAGCTTAAATATTCCTTATTTTGCGGTGAAGTATTACAAGAGGATATTGTAGAAAAATGGTCTGCGTGTACGCCAAATGGTAAAATTATCAATGCATACGGCCCGACAGAAGCAACGGTTTTTTGTATGACTTATTTGTGGGATAATAAAAATTCAAATAAATCTTTTAATTATGGTATTTCAATCGGCAAGCCCATGGAAAATGTTGAAGCAATAGTGGTTAATGATAAATTAAAAATAATTAAAAATGGCAATAAAGGAGAGCTCTGTTTAAGCGGAACTCAATTAACGCAAGGTTATTTAAATGAAAAAGGAAAAAATGAAGTGGCTTTCTTCAATCTTTCTCTAGAAGGTAAAAATAAAAGATTTTACAGGACAGGCGATCTTGCTTTTATTGATGAAGACGGGGATTTTATGTTTGCCGGAAGGATAGATGATCAAATTAAAATTGAAGGCTTTAGAATTGAACTTGGAGAAATAGAACACTATACAAGAGAATTTACAAAAGCAGCAAATGTAAAAGCAGTTAGCACTAAAGACGAAAGAGGCATAAATAAAATTCATCTTTTTATAGGAAATAATAGTAAGAGCATTGAAGATGTCAACACATACTTAAAGACAAAAATTCCAGCTTATATGCTGCCTTCATCAATTACTAATCTTCAATCTTTCCCATTTAATGGAAACGGAAAAGTTGATAAGAATAAATTAATATCCTTGATTAAAAATTATTAACTTGTAACAAAATTTTTTAAGTTATTATTTTACCAAACAGATTATAAAATAAATTCATATTTACTTAATGATTGAGGACTTAATTTTCAGAAAAGCAAATAATGATGATATAGATTTTATTATTGAAGCTATCATAGAATCGGAAAAAAGCGGTTCAAACATGATTTCTTCTTGTAAAATATTTAATTTCAGTGAAAATGAATTTAAGGATATTTTAAAAGAAATCTTAACTCAGAATATTCCCAATTACGATTATTATTTATCGGGTTTTATTATTGCCGAACTAAATGGTGAGAACATTGGTACCGTAGGATCATGGCAGGAGGCTGCTGATGGAACGGCAAGTGGTATGGTTAAAGCTACTGTCCTTTTTCAATATCTTGGTGCGGCAAAGTTTAAAGAGATAAACAAGAATACAAAGATAATAAAAGGGTTAACATTAAATAGAAAGTCGGGGACTTTACAACTTGAACATGGATTTACAAAAGAAAGATTCAGAAGACAAGGTGTATTTACAAACGTAATTAAACAAAATATCAAAGAGAATCTTCATCATATTAGCTTTTCAAAAGTAGAAGGAATATTATTTAATGAGAATTACAAATCATATAAAGCTCATTTAAAACTAGGTTATAAAGTTATTGAAGGGAAAAAAGTAGAAGATCCGGAAATTTTAAAATATTTCCCATATAACTCAAAAGTATTGATGGAATTGGGTGAAGAAATTTTCCAAAAATTTTAATTATAATATAAAAGGAACTTTTTATCTGGATGAGTAATCTTGAAAAATTAAGAAATGCATTTAACGAAGCACTGGAAATTCCGTTGGAAGGAATAAACGATGAACTAACCTATGGCGCTGAAAATTGGGATTCCGTAGCACATTTAGCTCTTGTAGCTTCCATAGAATCTGAGTTTGATATTATGCTGACTTCCAATGATGTTATTGATATGAGCAGTTTTAAAAAAGCTAAAGAAATATTAGAAAAGTATGACATCCATTTTTAATTTAGAAGGGAAAATCGCATTTATAACAGGTTCAACCAGAGGAATGGGCTGGGCAACTGCAAAACTCTTCATTGAATTTGGTGCTACAGTTATACTTAACGGCGTTCACAGCCAAGAGTTGCTTGATCAACGATGTGAGGAATTAAAAAAAACGTATAATGTAGATTCGGATGGTTTTTTATTCGATGTCGGGGATCTTGATGCAGCCCAGAATGCTTATAACTCAATCTTTAAGAAATTCAAAAGATTAGATATTTTAGTTAATAACGCCGGTATTCTTGAAGACAATTTAATCGGCATGATAAGCAAAGAAAATATTCAGAGTACATTCGGTACAAATACAACAGGCATAATTAATAATCTGCAATTAGCGGCAAGGTTAATGTCCAGAAATAATTCAGGTTCCATAATCAATATTTCATCCTTAGTTGGAAGAGTTGGAAACGAAGGCCAGGTTGTGTACGGAGGCAGTAAAGCCGCGGTAATCGGTATAACTTTATCAGCTGCACGCGAACTGGCGCCGAAGAATATCAGAGTAAATGCAATTGCGCCCGGTTTTATAAATACTGATTTCATCAAACCTCTGCCTAAAGAAAAATATGAGGAACGGTTAAAGTCTATTAAAATGAAACGTATAGGACAACCTGAAGATGTAGCAAAAGCAACTTTATTTTTTGCTTCTGATTTGTCCTCTTATATTACCGGCCAGATATTAGGTGTAGACGGAGGAATGATTTTATAGTGTTCTGGGAGATAGAAAATATTAAACCTAATTCAATTGCTTTAATAGACGGCTCTTCTAAAAATACTTTAACTTATGGAGAATTATTAAACCGCTGCAATCATCTAAGTGATAAACTAAAATTCAAGCAGAAAAAATTAGTTTTTTTATTTTGTGATAATTCTGTCGAAAGCATTATAACTTATCTTTCAATTCTTCGCTCTGGCAATTCGGTTTATCTTGCCAATAATAGGATGGATAATTCACTAAAAAATAATTTGATAAATCTTTATAAACCGGAAATAATTTTCAGCGCGGATAATTTAAATTTAATGTTGGAAGATTATATAGATGATAAATTAGAGTCGGGTATATTTTTTTATCAATCTAGAAATATATATGAAAATAAATCTCCTCATAATTATCTTGCCGTATTGCTATCAACTTCCGGTACCACAGGTAGTCCCAAATTAGTAAAACTTTCTTATAAAAATCTTCACTCAAATGCAGAATCAATTGCCGATTATCTAAGTATAAATGAAAATGAAAAGCCTATTACCAGCCTTCCTATAAGCTATTCTTACGGATTATCCGTAATAAACAGTCATTTGGAAAAAGGTTCAAAAATTGTTTGCTCAAATCATTCTATGGTAACGAGAGAGTTCTGGAATACTTTTAACGATTTTGAATGTACTTCTTTTGCAGGGGTTCCATATAATTATCAAATTTTGAAGAGACTGAAATTCAACGAAATGGATTTACCTTCACTAAAATATATGACCCAAGCAGGAGGTAGGTTGAGTGAAAATTTGACTAAATACTTTTATGAAAGTTCAATAAAAAAAAGAATTAAGTTTTTTGTAATGTATGGTCAAACTGAAGCGACTGCAAGAATTTCATATGTCCCTTTTGAAAAATTAGATAAAAAGATTAATTCAATCGGCAAACCAATACCTGGCGGGAAAATAAAAATTTATTCCGGCGAAAAAGAGATTACTTCATCAAACCTTGAAGGCGAATTTGTATACTCAGGTGATAATGTGATGATGGGCTATGCAAACAGCAAAGAAGATATTTCCTTAGGTGATGGACAAAAAGGTATCCTTCATACTGGAGATTTGGGATATAAAGATGAAGATGGTTATTATTATATTACCGGAAGATTAAAAAGATTTATAAAATTATCCGGTTTAAGAGTAAATCTTGATGAAATTGAAATTATGATTGAAAATAAATTTGAAGTTTCTGTAGCATGTTTTGGAAATGATGATTCTTTAAAGGTATTACTTCAGTCGGAAAGAGATGATATTCTTGATCCTGTTCGCAAAGTGATTATAAAGATTTATAATATTCATCATTCATTTTTAAGCGTAAAGTCTACTAAATCTATCCCTCATAATTCACTAGGCAAAAAAGATTATAAATTAATTGAAGAATTAGAATATCATGAGTAAAATTGATAGACTATTTGAATTGCCGGAATATTCTATTGATAATAGTGCAAAAAGAGAATTCCTTTTAGACGACTTGAACGAACTAACCCGGTTTCATTATTCAAATTGTACGCCTTATAAAAATATTCTAAATAATTTAAGGATTGATTTATCAAAAAGAATTGATAAAATAGAAGATCTACCTTACATACCCGTAAGATTATTTAAAACTCAGAAAATTAAAAGTATTCCGGATAATGAAATTTTTAAAACACTTACTTCAAGCGGAACAACAGGCCAGCAATTATCTAGCATTTTTTTAGATAAAGAGACATCAATTCTTCAAGTGAAAGCTCTTGCTTCAATAATAACATCTTATCTAGGTAATCAGCGGCTGCCGATGATCATTATTGATACCGATTCAACTATTAAAAATAGAACTTCTTTAAGTGCAAGAGGCGCCGGCTTAATCGGACTTTCAATTTTCGGGAGAGATCATTTTTTTGCTCTTGATGAAAATATGAATTTAAAGACCGAAGATTTATTGAAATATATCGATAAATATAAAAATGAAACTTTATTGATTTTCGGATTTACTTTTATGGTATGGCAGTATTTTTATAAAAACTTGAAAGGTTCAAACGTAGATTTAAGTTCAGCAATTTTAATTCACAGCGGGGGATGGAAAAAATTGAATGAAGATTTAATTTCGAATAAAATATTTAAAGAAGAATTAAATCATGAACTAAAAATAAAGAGGATTTATAATTTTTACGGGATGGTGGAACAAGTCGGAAGTATTTTTATGGAATGCGAAGAAGGTTTTCTGCATTCTCCAAATTTTGCGGAAATATTAGTAAGAGATTATACCGATTGGTCTGTCGCTCCGAAAGGTAATGAAGGAATTATTCAAACTCTAAGTGTTTTGCCTAAAAGTTACTCGGGTCATTCTTTGCTTACGGAAGATCTTGGGACAGTCATTGGAATTGATAACTGCAAATGCGGTCGTAAAGGAACTTATTTTAAAGTTAACGGAAGAATCCCTAAAGCTGAGTTAAGAGGCTGCAGCGACACTCACGCGGAAATGGTTTTAAATACTACGATGAATAATTAAAATGGAAGTTACTAAGTTTATACCGGAATATATTGAACGGGTTGAGATTGATAATCTTCTTAACGAAGAGTTTATAAGCCAAAACAATCTTAAACCCTTCGATGAAATTAGTGTACAGTTTTTATCAACACTCTCTCAAGCTATTTTAAAACATAAAGGAATTAAAAATTATCCTGAACTTGTTGCTCTTGCCTATTGGTTAAGAAAATCAAATTTATCTGTTATAATCAATTCCTTTCAAAAACATATAAATAAACCCGAAGTAATTGTTCCGGCAGGTTTGGCATTGCACATTGCA
Source organism: Ignavibacteriaceae bacterium (assembly GCA_046705645.1). Classification (GTDB taxonomy): domain Bacteria; phylum Bacteroidota; class Ignavibacteria; order Ignavibacteriales; family Ignavibacteriaceae; genus FEN-1297. Next base: position 108,279 of record JBJKQE010000086.1, read on the forward strand.
CCTTCTGATGTGGATACAATTTTTCTTTATTCATGGGCTTTATCTTTACTTGCCGGAAATTTAAATGTTGTGCGGATTTCACAAACTCAAAATGAACAATTGGATTTGCTTTTATCTTTAGTAAGAAAAGTATTAACCGATAAAAAATGGTCACCAGTTTCAAAAAGAAATATCGTAATCAGTTATCCTAAAGAAGTTAGAATAAATACTTTTATCTCTTCCCTTTCGGATCTAAGAATTTTATGGGGAGGTGATGAAACCATAAATAACATAAAAAGATTGCCTTCCAAACCAACAACAAAGGATATTTCTTTTGCAGATAAATTTTCTTATTCCATTATAAATGCTTCGACTTATTTAAAATTAGTTTATCAGGGGAAAATTCAAATCGGACGAAACTTTTACAACGACTCTTATTGGTTTAATCAAATGGCATGTTCATCACCAAGATTTGTAATTTTTTCCGGCAGTAAAAAAAATTGTGAAAATGCCAGTAAAATATTCTGGGGAAATCTGGAGCAAGAATTAACGAGACGGAATCAAAAAGTTACTATTGATATTGCTATGGAAAAACTTGTTTACATGTATGAAACAATGTCCAAAATAAATTCAGATTTAATAATGGACAAAGGGAATTTTAAACCGGTAATACTTAGAGTAAACAAAATCGAATTAAGTAAATTACGGGGATCCTGCGGCGGCGGATTCTTTTTTGAATGCTTTATAAATAATCCGGAAGAGTTAACTGGACTAGTCAGCAGTAAAGATCAAACGTTAACTTATTTTGGATTTGGAAAGAAAGTTTTGAATAATTTCATTTATAAAGTAAATGGTAAGGGAATAAACAGAATTGTTCCAATAGGACAAGCATTAATTTTTTCAACAACCTGGGATGGATATTCACTTCTTAATGAGTTTACTAAAAAAGTGCAAATTCTTTAAATCAAATCTTAATTAACAAAAATTTAACTTTAAAAATTAAAATATATTACCGGCTGTAATTGTGCCGATTCAACTTGAACAACTAATACAATCATAAGTGCAATTAATAAAGCCTGGACTGCGATCGGACTTTCTGTTATTAAGCTTTGTATTTTATTATCAACTGATTTCGGAATAAAATGAAGAGCATATCCTAAGAGCATTAAATAAAATACTTTTGAATAACCGGCAATCCATTGGAAGAAAACAGCGCCGTGGAAAAAAGTAAATATCTGGTGGAATACATTTAATGCTGTTTGAAGTGAATCTGAACGAAAAACAATTGCGGTAATTAAAATTAAATGAAATGTAATTAATATCTGAAATACTTTTAGAGTTTTAGTTCCGCTTAATCTGAATTTTTTATAAAACGAATTTCTAAATTTTTGAGTTAAAAGTGATACTGCAAGATACGTACTGTGAATTAACCCGAAGATTACAAATGTCCAGTTTGCGCCATGCCATATTCCAACAATCAAAAAAGTAATAAAAATTGCCGCAGCGCTCCCATAAACTCTTGCATTTCTAAATTTTATTTGAAGAGGTTTAAACAAATAATCCAGCAGCCAGGTTGATAAAGAGATATGCCATTTTCTCCAATAATCGGCAACGCTCGAAGCTTTGAACGGAATATTGAAATTATCCATAAGCTTAAAGCCGAGAAGCAGTGCAATACCTAAGGCCATATCCGTGTAACCTGAAAAATCGCAGTAGATTTGTAGAAAATAAGCGTAACTTGCTAACAAATTTTCTACTCCGGTAAATCTTAATGGAACTTGAAAAACTCGATCAACAAAATTTAATCCGATATAATCCGCAATAACATTTTTCTTGAATAATCCGCAAAGAATTAGAAATACAGCTCGACCGATATCTTCTTTAGTAACGGTAAAATCATTTTGCACTTGAGGCAGGAATGCAGCCGCTCTATCAATTGGGCCTGCAAGAATATTTGGAAAGAAGAACATGTAAAGGCAGAAATCACGAAGACTATCGGTAGGTTCCATTGTTTCAATATAGAGTTCAATGGAATAACTCATCGCTTTAAATGTATAAAAGGAGATCCCAACCGGTAAAAGAATATCTAATGGCTGAAAATGAGCAGCATGCAAATCATTTAAAATTTGAAGAAGGAAATTCGTATACTTAAAATAAATCAAAAGGCCAATATCAATAATTAAGACAGAGTAGAATAATAATCTTTTAATTGAAGATGATTTTGTTTTGTAAATCCAATTTCCGAAGTAATAATTTATGAAAGTTGAAAAGAAAAGGAGCAGAAAAAAGTTTCCTGAATTCCTATAATAAAAAAATAAAGAGAAAAATATGATTGTATAAATTTTTAAACTTTTGCTCTTGCTGAATATTCTATAAACAATAAGCAGTGTAAAAAAGGAAAAAAGAAAAAAGCTTGTACTAAAGTAGAGGGTATCCTGAGGATTGTAAGCAAATAATTGCCACAGCTTATTAAAATCAATAGAAGAAAACATTCAATTTAATTTTGCTTGTAAAAAAAAATTCTTTTTAATTACTTTCATTCAGTTTTGAATCGATCAATTTTTGAAGCTCACCGATATTTTTCACTCTTAATATTTCCAGACCTTTAAAATGTATGTTATAATCTTTTTCTACCGCTAAAATTACATTTATATGATTAAAAGAATCCCAGCCGGGGACCTGGTTTGCAGTTGTTTCGTCTTTCAATTCAAAGTCGTCCAAATTTAATTCGTTAAGAATAATTTTCTTCAGCCGTTCGGAAACCATATTAATCCTTTTAATTAGATTTCTATATTATTGAAAAATTTTATAAGCTTTTATTATTGCCTGCCCAATCAAGTCCCCTATTTTATCGGCACCTTGTGCTGAGGGATGCGTATAATCCATTAAAGCTAATGGAGGATTTGCATTTACCCAGGCTTCCATTGAATTATAGCCGCCCATCGCTTCAAATAAATTCCAGAATGCAATGTCGGTTCTTTTAACAATGTCTTTTTGAACTTTCAAGATAAGAGGAATGTTAGGATCGGTAACAAATCTGGTTCCTTTCTTTACTGACTTATCCCCTACTCCGATTAATAAAATACTCGTCTTAGGAAAAATCTTTTTCAAGTTGTTTATTACCTTAACCATTTGGTTTGCATACCAGGTATTATCCTGTGAACTGAAACTAGCTTCGTTAGCTCCAAAGGACAAAATTATTAATTTATAATTCATCAGCCTGCTGAACTGCTGAAACGAAGATTCTGAAATTCTTGTAAATCCTAGACCGGTATTTCCTCTCCATGGAAAGTTATCTACATATATTCCATTTCCGGATTCCAAACTCACTCCATAAAAGTAAGCTTGATCTTTTTCACTCGTTGTTAATTTAATAGATTGAGCTTGTCCATTAGGAGAATCTAAATCTAATTCATGAACAGTATTACCTGTCTTAAGATTAGCAGATTTATCTTTATCATTATCAAAAGAATAAATTATTGAGGAATTTTTAGCATCGGAGTAATACAAAGTTGCGGTGCTAAAAGTTTTTAAATTTGAGTCCCAATCAGTGGTTGAGTACTTAACCCAGCTAATCCCCTGCGGGATAAAAACAAAGCCGTTTATTCCAAGCGGGATATTTTGTGGATTGGCTGTAAGAACCGAAATAGTTTCCCAGTTATTTGAAAACGATTGTTTAGTTGTCATTCTAAACGTTATATCTTGGGAAGTAATTGATAGAAACCCAACTCCTTTTCCTCCAAATTCATCCTGTAAATCTTTACGTATATTTGAAGTAATTTCATCACCTTCTATTCCAGAATCCCCATAGTGTGCAACTCTAATTTTTTCGGTTTTTGAATTTTTCAGTGCATCAAAAAAATATCTCATCTGATTCAGATTACCAGTTATTGGTTCATCCTTAATATTAAGTATCTGCTGTTCAATGTTATAGGATTCTTTATGAAGTATAAATAAATTTTTAGCATTCGAAATTACTTTTCTTGCAGATTCAATGGAAAATCCGGCTCTATTTTTTTTAGCTTTGGATTCTACATAATTATTTTCTTTATGGCTTACAAATACAAAATACATTGATTTGGAAGATGAATTTTGGTTCAAACTTTGCAATGAATCCGATTTAATGTCTATAAATAAATCAACCGGTTTTATTGTATAGCCAAGTATTGTAACTCCATTAAAGAAGTGAGCAAACAGCAAAACAAAAGTAATTGTGAAAAAGATTAATAAAAGTGGTTTATTTTTTTGAGAATCAGGAGTCATATTTTTCAAATCCTTTAGCATGTCAATTCCAAGTGTGGATAAATTCGAATTATTTATAACGAATATTAAATTTTTAAAGAATCAATAAACATCTAAAAATATTTATTTAAGTAAAGAAAATTTTATTCATTGTTATTTGTTCTAAAGAACATATATATCGTTTTATTTAAATAATTATTGATGCTTTATGAATTTATCGGTATATTTTTATCAAGTAAAAGTTTGATTTAATTTCAATATCGAAATTATAAATTTATTCAATATAAGAAAAATAATTGAGGACGAATTATGGGATTGCAACCAGGGGGTATAGTATTTATGGCATTAGCTTGGGGAGTAATTATCATACTAACTATCTTTTGTTTTTATAGAGTATTCCGATCGGAGAAAAAATAAAAAGAGATGAGTTATTCCCATCTCCTTTTATTTATGCCGAAACATTAAGGCATCATGCTGCCGTTTTCGCCTTTAACTTCACTTACTTTTATTGATTGCATAGGTTTATGAGCTTCATTATTTTCAGCTGCTGCTAGATTTATTTTACCTTCTTTTAAATTTTGATAAAGTAAATCGCTTTCCATCAAATAATAAAACTGTTTTTGAAATTCTTCCAACGATATTCCGCAGGTAGCTGCATATTTTGCCAGTTCATGCGGATCTTCAAAATCAGCTTGATTTAATCTTAACATATATCTTCTTGCAATGTAAAAAGATTCCGAGGACGGATCCACTAACCTAACCCTGGTTTTCTTAGTAACCGGATCCAAAATATCCCCAAAATACATAGGAACGAAACGGCCGTTTTGAATTGAGACCATAGCTCCTGTACCGCCGGTTAATATAAATTGCGCTGCAGCAAAACCCAAATCTCTTGTATATTCCATATCAAAAGGAATAGGATCGGCACAACGTAATTCATACCCGATATTCTTTGCAACTATAGTAGCTTTAATTCCGAATTCTCTTAATCTTTCCTGCACTTTATATTTTAAAATTTCTCCGAAATTAATTTCTGCAATTCTAATATTATCATGTGCATCTCGTTCAACATTAACCAATGATTCCAAATCACTAGTATCCAGATGTTCAACAAGGCCTTCAGCTAAAATAGCAACTCCATCTTTTCTGCCGTAACTCAATCTCTTGATGATAGCGCCGACAAGGATATCAACAATATGCATCAACTTAATCTCTTTATCAGGAAATTCTTCGGGAATGAGTGTTAAAGTTGCACCGGTAGCTTTTCCTATTCCCAGTGCAAGATGTCCCGCTTTCCTTCCCATAGAAACTACAAAATACCATCTTGAAGTAGTCTGAGCATCCACCATTAAATTTTTTACTACTTCTACTCCGATATGCCGGGCAGTTTGAAAACCGAAAGTTGGAATACCATGAGGTAAGTCCAAATCATTATCAATAGTTTTGGGTACATGTACTACTTTAATTCTGCCGGAAGCCATTTCATCTACCTTTAATGCGCTAAAAGCAGTATCATCACCGCCGATAGTGATAAGTTTATCAACATTTAATCGTAGTAACGAAGTAACAGTGTTTTCAAGATGCTTTTTATCTTTGGTAGGATTATTCCTTGCAATACCTATATATGATCCGCCTCTAAAATGAATTCTGCTGACATTTTCAATTGTCAATTCTTTAACATGCGAAATATCACCTTCCATAATCCATTTAAATCCGTCTTTAATACCAATTACCTCCACGCCTTCTAAAACAGCTCTTATAGTTGCTGCACCAATAACGCTATTTATTCCAGGTGCTGGTCCTCCTCCTACTAATACAGCCAATTTTTTAGGTGCTATGGACATTATCTCAACTCCTTAATTGAAAAATTAATTATTTGAAACTTATTTAATTCTTTCTGTTAATATTTGAATAAAAATAAAAAATTTATTTTTTAAATCATGTCAAATTATGAAAATTATTTTGTTATATCCACATTTATCTTTATCCTATTCGCCCAAAGAATCTATTTTCAATTCGCCATTATAAAATAATAGCGGGCAATAATACCCGCTTATTATTGAACAATGAAAATCAAATTCGAATAAATTCAATAAATAATATTATCCCTTTGCAAAGGATGAATAAATTTTACAAAATTATTTTAAAGAAACTCTATAAAATTTTAAGTTTGGCAAACTTAAGCATTAATTGCTTTACATTGTTTCCTTCAAATACAACAGTTGCTTTCTGCATGTCTCCGACACCTGTAACCTGAGTTACTTTCCCTAATCCAAATTTCTCATGCATTACCCGGCTTCCCGGACGAAGCGATTTATTATCCTGATTAAAATCTTCATAATCTACAGTTTGGAAATATTCATAATACATTTCCTTTTTAGATTTACGCATTGAAGATTTTCTGCCTATACTTCCGTTTACTTCGGAATATGTGGACGGGTCAAGCTCATCGATAAATCTTGACCTGCTTTGATAAGCAACTTCGCCAAACCGATAACGTGAACGGGCATGAGATATATATACTTTCCTTTGAGCACGCGTAACGGCAACATAGAATAATCTACGTTCTTCTTCCAGTGTAGCATCTGAACTGAATCTGTTTGAAAGCGGAAAAATATCTTCTTCACAACCGGATATAAATACTACCGGAAATTCCAATCCCTTTGCACTATGTACGGTTAAAAATGTAACTACATTCTTTTCTTCACTGTAGGAATCTACATCGGACATTAATGATACATCTTCAATAAATTGCTCCAGTTTTGCGTCTTTATTTGAACTTGAAAAATCACTCAAAGCCGATAAAAGCTCGTTTATATTTTCCCACCGTGCTAAAGATTCCGGTGTATTTTCTTCTTTAAACATCCTCAATACACCTAATTCATCCACCAAAACCCTGGAAAGTTCACCAACCGAAAGTTTGTCCTTTAACCCTATATATTTATCCAGAAGAATTTTAAAAGCTTTTACATTTTTTTGAATTCTCTCTTTAATATCTATTACTTCGAATATCCTTCCCATGGTTTCGAACATTGTTAAATTAAGTTTTCTTGCAAAAGCAATCATTCTCTTAATTGTTGTACTTCCTATACCTCTTTGAGGAAAGTTCATAATTCTAAGCAAACTTTCTTCATCATTCTGATTCGAAATAACACGCAGATAAGCAATTATATCTTTTACTTCTTTACGTTTATAGAATTCAATACCTCCGATAATTGTGTATGGTATTTTTTCTCTTCTAAAAATGTCTTCCAAAGCGCGTGATTGAGCATTTGTTCTATACAATATGGCAAAGTCTTTCAACGATAATTTCTTCTTGGAAATTTCTTGTTTAATATATTTCGCCAGCTGATATGCTTCATCTTTTTCATCCGAACATTTCAGCAGCGTAAGCTGTTCACCGTCATTATTTTCTGTCCAGAGAGTTTTAACTATTTGACCTTTGTTATTTTTAATTATAGAATCGGCGGCAGTTAAAATATTTTTTGTTGATCTGTAGTTCTGCTCCAATTTAAAGATTTTGTGTTTTGGAAAATCTTTCTCAAAATCCAACATATTTGCTAAGTTTGCTCCGCGCCAGCTGTAAATACTTTGAGCATCATCCC
>JBJKQE010000087.1:0-7447 GCA_046705645.1 Ignavibacteriaceae bacterium
GCCGGAAACTGCAATAAAAAAACTTTTATTACTTTTATTTACCGATTCTTTCAATTGATTTGCCAGATTTTCGGCTAATTCATCAGGTGTATCAAATAATTGGAATTTTTTACTCATAAATATTTACTATAAAATTATATATTTATAAAACTAAAATTATTATAATAGAATTTACGGGATGATAATCACAACTATAAAAGATCAACTCAAATTTTTTCATAACAAAAATTTATAATTTCATTAATAAAAACATTTGCAATACGAAATATTATATTAAGGAGGAAAATGACAACATGTTGAAGGAACCGGGATAAAAATATTTATTCTGGGTGAATAATAATTTTTTGACTAACTTTGATGTGTTAATTTTTTCTACTATACCGGATAATTTGGTTTTACCATTCATTCAATAGTTCGGGAAATAAATGAAGCAATCTATTATTTTATGGACAGCAGCATCCATTATTACACTTTTAGCAGGTTATGCACAAAGTATCAAATCGCCGTATTACCCTGTAAACGGAACCATTACCGTAATTTCGGGTTACGCTTCGTTCAGCTTTGATAAAGTGTACAGAGGAAAAGACGGTTACCCTGTTTGGATAGTAGCAGATTTTAACGGACTTAAAGGAGAATTAAAATGGCGCAGTGCTGATAATAACGGTGAATGGCAAATAATTAAAATGCAGCCTAAAGGTGAAGCACTTTATGCTGAAATTCCAGCTCATCAGCCACTTAGTAAGGTTGAATACAGGGTAACTTTAACCGACCAGGGAAAAACATTTCTTGTGCCTCAAACGGAAATCGCAAAGATACAATTTCTCGGACATGTACCCTCACAAATTATGATGTTTTATTATATAACCTTATTCGCAGGAATTCTTTTAGGAATTAGAACCGGATTTGAAGTTTTTAAGGATAAACCGCGAATAAAAATGTATACCATCTTTACTCTTATTTCATTCTTTGCTTTTACACTTATATTTAGTACTGTAAAAAAGGGATGCGAGCTTGGTGCTATAGGCGGAACAAAAATTCTTCCTATCTCTGATTTATTCAGCAGCGGACCTATATTTCTTTTTGTACTTTGGATAGCTGCATTAATTTTAATTTTCAATACTAAAAAATACAAAACGTGGGCTGCCCTAAGTGCTGCGGGAACCGTACTTATATTTTTACTTGCAAATTTTTAATGCAATTAAAAATCCTTTACTATTTGAACTTTATAAAAATCAATTAAGAATTTGAATCACTTTTTTATGTATTTCCGGCGAAGCAGCAATAATGCTGTTTCCCTTTACCGGATCATTGCCTTGATAGTCTGTAATTATTCCTCCTGCACCTTTTATAACCGGTATTAATGCCATCGAATCCCATACATTCATTATGGGATCAACCATTATATCTGCAAAACCGGTTGAAAGCAGATAATAACCGAAGCAATCACCCCAGTTGCGATAAAGCTTTACCTTGCCGGTTAGTTCATCAAACTTATTTCCATCTTGATATTTTTTTATATCAAGATAATCAGTTGTTAATAACACTGCTTCGGAAAAGTTTTCACATGGCCTCACTTTTACTATCTGATTATTTAACTCCGTTGAATTATTATCACCAAAGAGAAATTCTTTAAGAATCGGCTGATTGATTACGCCAAGAATAGGCTCACCGTCTTTAACTAACGCAATTAAAGTCCCAAATGTTACAGTACCGCAAATAAAACTTTTTGTACCGTCAATCGGGTCGAGAATCCATTTATAGCTTGAAGATGAATTATGCTCGCCGAATTCCTCTCCCAAAATTCCGTGATTAGGAAACTGCTTCATAATTTCTTCACGCATAATCTCTTCTGCTTTTTTATCTGCAATGGTAACCGGCGAATCATCGGATTTGGAATCAATTTTTAACTCCGTACGGAAATAATTTTTTATAATTTTGCCGCTTATATCTGCAAGGTGTTTTGTAAATAATTTAAATTCTTTAATGTCATCCATTTAGAACCTAATAAAATATTTATTGGTTAAAATTTAAGCATAAAACCGGGTATTTTTTACTTTGTCTAAAGAGAAACTATCTTTATATTAGTAACCTTAAAAATGAAATATATAATATTGCAAAGATAAATTAAATTATTTCATTTTAATTGTTCTTTTGGAAAATTCTTGTAACAATCCGGAGAGATGACAGCCCGCCTTCGTTAAAAAACTTCGGCGGGTAAAAGTGGTTTGAGCCGGAGGCTTATCAGCCTATGGCTGAGAATGCGGCGCTCTTGTTGAACAGAGTTAACTCGTTTTTGGAAAGACTGTTCAAAATATATAGAATCAAGTAGTTCTTTTAAATTTGGAGAGATGGCAGAGTGGTTGAATGCGGCGGTCTTGAAAACCGTTAAGGATGCAAGTCCTTCCGGGGTTCGAATCCCTGTCTCTCCGCTAACCTACGCTAAAGCTTCGGTTAGCTAGCTAACATAAAATAAAATATTGTATGGCTGGCTAACATATAATCAAATTTTGTTTTGCCGACTAAAATGCAATAAAATATTGTTTGATCAGCCATTGTGTTGATGCTTGCATAAAAAACTTATAGTATTTCTATATTTGAGTACGTTGTTTACTTATTTTTAAATATAAATTTTAAGAGGGGTGAATTTATGTATTATGTTTATATTTTAAAAAGTATCAAGTATAATTTTATTTACGTTGGTTCGACTAACGACATCAAAAGAAGGTTTGAAGAACATAATGAAGGCTTATCCAAGTCTACTGCCCCATATAGACCTTTCGATTTAAATGCATTCATAGCTGTTAAAACCCAAAAGAAGGCAAGAGAACTTGAGAAATATTTTAAATCAGGTTCCGGAAAAGCAATCCTCAAAAAACGAATTTTAGTTGACGAAGCTTCAGCGTAGTCAACTTTAGCTGACGAAGCATTAGCGTAGTTGGTTTTAGTCAACGAAGCCTTGGCGAAGTTGACCCCAGTTTCTCCGCAAAACAAAATGTCCCGGTAAGGGACATTCTTATTTCCCGAGCGTTGAAAATTTACTTTCATAAGCGAAGGGGAATAAAAATGAAGAATTGTAAAGCAATTCGGACATTTTGTTTTAGCGTCCCCCCTTAGGGATCACGTAAGTGAATCCCTAACATTCCTTTTAATAATATCCTCTGATAATCTGATACATTTTATCTTGAAGCGTTGAAAACTTGTTTTCATTTTCGACTTTCTGAATTTTTCTGCTAACATACAATTCTATTTTTATTGTCAATGTACACAAATTAGGTATTTAACTCATTAATTTTTAATGAATTATAGACAAAAATTATCAATGTTTTTAATTTTTATAGCTGACCTCCTAAATTTATTTTACTTGGAATACCTAAACTACCAAAAACAAGTAATCCCAAAACAATTATTAAAGGGACAGCTATCAGAACTGTATTAATTATATTAAATTTTTGTATTTGAATTGCCCCTATATCATGAGAGAAAAACACATTTAATTTATCTTTATTTTCCTTAACTAACCATCGCTGAACTCCTTTTGATTTACTTAAATCTATTATTTTATCATTATCACATCTTATTATAGTATTATTTTTTAACCAATAGAGTTCCCATAGATTAGGATCAATACTCATAAAGGTCATCGAATCTATATCCGCTTTGTTTATAAATCCATTAAAATAAGTTGGGTTCATATCATCCTTTCCCATAAATAATAATCCTATTCCATAAAATAAAGTGGTGTCCCTTTTAATGAAATAACAGTCTTTAGATGAGGTTTCGATTTCTGATTTATTTTTTAGTATGAACTTAAGGTTATCTTGAGATTTTATATTTTGCGGATTGTATTCACTATCGTTCAAAGTATAATAAGAGTAACACCCCATATTGCTTAAAGGTATCTCAACAAATAAACAATAGATTAATACATAAATGAATACACTTTTTATTTTCTTAGATTTTCTATTGATTGTATTTCCTTTATTTAATGAATCCATTTTAGACCTCATTGGATATATTAAAACTAATAAACTAAAATCAATAGAATGTTAAATTATTCAATTTCAATAATTGTCAAAAAAATGTCAAAATTAAGTAAAATAATTTGCAAGTGAATTAATTCATTTATTTTAAATGAATTATATATGCAGAATTATTTTTACGATTTCATAAAAAATAAATATAATTCAATTAATTAAACTAAAAGCCACTAAATAACTGATAAGCTTTTTCTATTTATTATCAAAAAGATTGATTATATAAAATAATATTTTAATATAAGATGAAATATTTAGATAGATAAAATGGAGGATTTCCAGTTTGAATATATCCGCCTTTTCTTCTGTGAATTAAATTGGAAATAAAAATGTTATTATCACGGAGCGATATGAACATTTTGTTTTAGCATCCCCCCTTAGGATCATCGTGGATGAATCCCTTTCATTCCTTTTAATAATATCCTCTGTTAATCCGATACATTTTATCTTGAAGCGTTGAAAATTTACTTTCATAAGCGAAGGGAAATAAAAACCTATAAAAATTTTTTACATGCCGATTTCTCTCCGGAAAATCTAATGAGGCTATAGTCTCATTTGAAACTTTTATCAATTCTGCTAGATATATCTGAATGATTTGAAGGATATATTACCGATGGGTCTCAATTGAAACTTGCTTTTAAAATTAATTAGAGGCGCTTCCGCATCATTTAATAATGAATAATTTATTCACTAGTTCTCTGACAGGTTGCTATTCCATGGTTGCACTTACTTCATTTCTCTATCCTAACCTCAACAAGCATCGCATTAATTATTTCTATATAATACCTGTCGTTATACTGCCCGAATAATCCTGCACCCAGGGCTATTGCATAACTTTTTTTCCAGCTAGCATTATTTATAATCTTCATTGCAGCGGGAAGCTGGCCGTTATCTGTTTTTCCATACTCATAATTACCGGAAGACCATTTTACACTTTTCTTGGTCAGCCCCTCGCCGAATCTTATAAAGTATCGAGCAATATTTTTCCCCTGCCCGATATTTATACTTTCGATATTTTCAATCTTAAACCAAAAATTTGAGTTTTCAATATTATATGCCGAGTCTTTCCAATAAATATTGCCATTTTCATATACCAATGATTTTTCCGCCACATCTAATTTTAAACTTCCTATTGCCGCATTATCAAAAATTACATCATACTTTTTTTCGGCAGACGGTGATTTTTTTACTGACAAATCAACCGGCTGCTTTATTCTTCCGATCGAGACGCCGTTCATCATTATATCGATGCTGTCTCTATTTAAAAACCGGACCGACCATTGAGTATTTTGAGAACTTTTCAAATATTTAATTACCTTGTTACCGCTCATTTCCGGTTTGCTGTTTATTTCAAAATATGCCGCAACCCCTACAAGCCCGATAATTAAAACAACAAAAGACACTCCTCTTACAGACAATATTCCGGCTATTTTGGCTTCCCCTGCACTCCCGCCGAAGATCTTTTCCTGGAAGCCCGGTTTAAAAATAGCGGCAATTATAATAATGCCGACTAAAACAAGTATTACTATAGAAAAATAACTCATGGTATTTATTGATTTTATTTATGTTGGTTTTTGATTGCTTGTTTACCCCAATTTGTTCTACCCTTTTGCAAATGCTGTTGTTCTATTTTGTATAATCAGAATGAAATTAACATTTGTTGAAAATTATACTACAGCAAATATCGGCATTGCCGCTTACGGCAGCCCGGAACAACAGTGCCGCATAGTTGCAGCTAATTTTCATTTATTAAAAAAATTACTTAGAAAATACTGCCTTAAAGATCAACTTAATTTGCAGACGCAATTTTATAATTATATAATTGCCTCATTATGAAATCCAGTCCAATTTGCCGTTCGTTGGTTTAATAGCCAAAGTATATTACTCAATTTCATATTCCTATGGAAGAGCAGAGTTGGCTCCGATTTATCTTATTTCCTAAATACCATTCTCATTGTCCATGACCTGAATTAGAGCGCCATTGAAGCACACTGATGCTGTTCATGCTTGGATTTGCAATAATAATATCATCCTTACCGTTTCCCGTTAAATCCGCTAACGTTACACCGCGCTCCTCCAATGGGCCTGCCGCTCCGGGAATTTCGATGTTTGTTAGATTGTATCCTCCATTCTTTTTTCCTTCAAACAGCAGAACCTCATTGCTTCCCATACACGTTACCACAAAATCCTCAATTCCATCTCCATTAAAATCCCCGGTTGCAACTCCGCCGGGGTTTTTACAACCTATTAGCGCAAATGGCGAACCCTTCATAGGAGCGAACCGTCCTTTTCCATCATCGAGTAAAACAGTCGCCGCAATTTGCTTTGGATCCTTTATCTCCGCACCCAAAGGAGTAATTACAAGGTCCGGATTCCCATCGCCATTCATATCTCCAACCGCCACCATCCAGGGTTCACTGCCGGCTGGAAACGGTGATCCGGGCGCAGGGTGAAATCCGCAATGCCCATCGCCAAGCAAAATCGTAACATTGTTCGCATTCCAATGACCAATAGCCAAACCCGGATTAACAATGTCGGGCATTCCGTCGCGGTTGAAATCAGCCGAACGTATCGGCTCATCTGTACCGGGCCCGGCTGAAAAAAATGGCCCGTTGCTTAAATTTCCTTTGCCGTCTCCAATCAGTAATTCAATTTGATTTGATCCCCAACTGTCAATGGCCACATCAAGCGGCTTATCAGGCCCGCAAAAATATCCCACTGCCACACCATGCGGGTGCGGGTTCGCTTTTGTCAACAACGGCGAATGAGGCGCCTCCTTAAATCCCCCTTTTCCATCACCGAGAAAAAGTCGCACGTATGGTGTCTGATGGTTTGGCACCACCAGGTCCAAATTGCCATCGTTGTTGAAATCCCCAAATCCGATGTCATGCGGATGATGCCCCGCCGGAAATGGAGAACCCGCTGCTAATCGAAAATTTCCTTTACCATCTCCGAGCAAAATGCTGATTGACCCGGCACCATCTTTTACTCGACTGTTGACGTTTACGACAATTATATCCGGCTTGTTGTCATGATTTACATCTGCCACTGCGATATAACGCGGGTCTGTACCCACCGGGATTACTGTAGTGTTAAAAAGTTTACTGCTGTTAGAAATCTCCTGGTTATCTTTGTTTTGGCATATAGAATAGGAAAGAGCTATGAAGTATAAGAGAATTGAGAAAATAAAAACTAAGGTTTTATTGATTCGCATCTTTATACGGCTCCTTTCGATTATTTTTGTTCCATAATAGCTTATCGAGTGTGAAATTGTCAAGTTCAGAAAGAAATATAACAAGAGAAATCAAAAGCAATAGAAAAGTATGTATTCCGTCTCCGAAAACTTCACTTCTTTGAGTAACGAAGGTTGCAACCGACATATTTATTATCATAAAAACACAAGCAATTCTTGT
>JBJKQE010000088.1:0-13366 GCA_046705645.1 Ignavibacteriaceae bacterium
TTTTGGGTTTGTCTGAATTGCCGTAACGCAGTATTGTAAAAGTAACATCCACATCAAATTGAATACTATTATAAAATTCATCTTCTTCATTAAAAAAGATATAGATATTTTTATCTAAATAAAGAAAGGTAGTAGCTATTTGAGTAACTTTTTCATTTTCCAGTTCCAAGGCGAATACCCCGGCCGGATTATTTTTAAGCTCATTTTCGATTAAATCCAAATCCCTTATTTGTAGAACAAATTTTCGCATAAAATAACTCACATTTAATTACAATAACAATAATAGTCTTAATAATTTCCAATCAATAAATCGACAAATTCATTTTCATTAACCCTTCAATAAAAAACAATATTTTTGATTATTAACTCTTAAAAGATAACTGGACTTGATTAATATTGCAATAAATTTTCCAAAACTTTTTCCGTTTAATTTTTTATGCATCTATTATTCTTAAGAGAATAACCACAGCTTTTACAATGGTCTAAATTTCTTATGTAATTTTGTCTTCTGATTTCATCAACCATTGACTTAATTTCCCCTTTTACCGGTTCAAAATCCTTATTGCTCAAATTGATTTTTTGAGGATATTGCGGCCACTTAATAAATATTAATCTAAGTTCATAAAATTTAATTTTATCAAACAGCCTGCTTACAACGTATGAATAAAAACGCAGCTGGTTAAAGTAGCTATTTGATTTTTCCTCCAACTCTTTCTCCTTAACTAAATCCGTTTTATAATCAACAATTATTGCTTTTTCATTATCAATTATTAATTTATCAATAATACCGTAAAGGAAATAATCATTTTCTTTAGCATAAACTTCGTATTCATTATAATAATTTTTATATCTTTTTAAATCTGAAAATTCACTTGATTTATAAAAGTTATGAATATCTTCTTTTATATCATTTTTAAATAGATTTTTTTGCTCTGCATCTATATTAAATGTACTTATTTCATTATTTATCGAATCATCAATAAACTCACTCAATTGATGTTGATTTATTTCTTTCTGTAATACCGAATGAATTATTCTCCCCTTAACGTCAGAAAATTCCTTTATATTCTTGATATTTGCTATTTCATTTAAACCGAATAATGTTTCGTCTTCTTTTTCATTAAATTCAAAAGCTTTACGTGAATCGCTGCTGATTATCCATTTTTTATAGTTTTGAAACAGCGGAGAAAAACCGAGGTCATAAGTTAAGTGATATTTCAAAGGACATTGTTTGTAAACGGAAATTTTAGTCGCAGAAATAACTTCACCTTTGAGATTGTCATTTACGGACTTAATCTTTAAATATTTTTCAATTACTTTACTATTTTCTTTATTTGGAATTTCTCCATTGTACTTTACATCTTTTACGATTTTTATTTCTGTGACGAATTCTCTTTCATTTGTAAGATATTTATTATTTTCCAATTGCAAAAATTTTAAACTGGATTTTAATTCTTTCGATTGAATATTCAAATCAATGCCCAATCCTTCGCTTACCATTGCTAAAAAAGAATTTGCATTATAGCTGTTGCTTTGATTCAACTCTGCTGAAATAAATAATTTGTTCTTTGCTCTTGTTACTCCAACATATAAAAGCCGTTTGAATTCAGCGATATTTTTCTTTTCCAAAATCAGATTGCTCACTCCAATAATAGGAGCAGAAAAATAATCCGAAGAGTAGTTAGATTTAAGCGGAACTTTTGTTAAGAGACCGAAATTTTTATCAATAGTAACGGATTTAGATTTAATTGAATCCTTTTTTAAAGATTCATTGCAGCCGTAAAGAAATACCGTATCAAATTCCAATCCCTTTGATTGGTGAAGCGTCATTATTTTAACCGAGTTTGAATCCTCTCCTACTGCTGCTTGTGCTTCATCTTCAAATTGTTCAATTGAATCCTTTAAAAAATTTACATAATCATAAAGTGTTTTGAAACCTTGAGTAAAAAAATTAATTGTCAATTTAATTAACTTTTCAATATTCGCAATTTCTTGATTTCCGTTCCGTTTCGATGCCAGCACGGCAAGCAGGTCGGATTCATCAAGTATCTTCCTTAAGAGCGCAGTTATGTTATAATTCTTAGCTAATAATAAGTTTTCTGTTAATGTTTCAACTATACTTTTTAATTTCTTGTCGACTATAATATACTGCTTCAATTTATCCCAATAATTCTGACCTGCTTGTAATGATATTTCAAAGATTTGTGAATCCGATAATAAAAAGAACGGAGATCTCAATATTCCTATCAATGCAGTGTCGTTATTATTATCTGATAAAAAAGAGAAGTAATTATAAAGATCATAAACAGATTGTCTTTGATAAAATCCTTTGCCTCCCAATATTACAAACGGGATATTATATTTTACAAATATTTTTTCCAATTCATGAAAGTATTTCCTCTTCCTGCACAGCACTGCAATATCATTCCAATTTGATATTCCTTGAGGCTCATCTTCATTAATTAATTTTAATATCCTTTTTGCTAGAATTTCCGGTTCGGTGCTTTCAATTATATTATCAACATTAGTGTTCTGTATATCTTCATCATTTCCGGCTAAGAGAATTTCAATTTGGCCGGGATTGTTATCCTGCCGCGCACAAACTAAATCCGAATGTTCTACCTCATTAAACATTAAATCCGGTTTAGAAAATAAATCCTTAAACAACAAATTTGCGAAAAGGCAATTAGCCGGAGCCATTCTAAAACTATCAGGCAGGGTTAATAGAAATTCCTGGCCGGAAGCTGCTCTTATATCATTTTTCGTAATATCAAAAACTTCTAGCTCAGCATCACGGAACATATATATACTTTGCTTTTCGTCTCCGACAATAAAAAGGTTTCCGGTTTTAAGTTTTTCAAGGATCGGCAGAAAAATATTATACTGAATTTCATTCGTATCCTGGTATTCATCAATCATTATATATTTATATTTTCGTGACAAGTCCTTTTGAATATTTTCAAGCTCTAATATTTTTTTAGTGTGAAGAAGAATATCCTCATAATCCAAAAAACCGTTTTCCTTTTTCTTTTTGTTATATAATTCCAAGGCTTTGTTAAAGAAATAAATTATATCTTTTCCAAAACGTGCAAGCTCAACTTCCACTTCGTAATGATTTTCATTGTATTCCAACTTGGAAAAATCTTCATAAAATAGTTCCACATTGTCAATTTCTTCATTCAGGCTATCTCTTAATTTTGTAATAAGGTATCCTCTGTTTTTAATTTTATTAACCTTTGTGAGTGCTTGATCATGTAAATACAATAAATTTTTTAAGATAATTTCATTTTCAGAAGCATTTTGCAAAACCTTAATTGTGTTTTGTATTTCAACGGCGACTTGGTTGTCTTGTTTCTCATTAAGTACGGCAATATTTATTTTAGATAATGAAGAAATGACTTCTTCAATTTTAGTTAAAAATAATTTTTTAAATTTATCCCAAAACGATCGGTTAAAAAATAATGCAATATCATTTTCATGCTTTGAATATATTTTACCGGCAACAGTTAATACATTTTTACGGCTCTTTATTAATGCAACAATTTCCTTAGCAAGAAGATTTTTTGAAGAATATATTCTGATCAGATTCTTTAATTTATCTGCGTTTCCCTTTTCTTTTAAAGTTTCCTTTATTATTTCTTCCACACAAAGTTCAATTAATTCACCGGAAATATTTTCATCAACAGGTATAAAATTAGCATCAAGTTCAGCTTCAACAGGATGTTCGCGAAGAATATCAATACAAAATGAATGAATGGTTGAAATATTTGCCGAGACTAGCTGTCTCCGCAAATTTTCCAGCTTCTTAATATCGTTTTCACTGACTGAAGCTTTAATCTCATTTTCGATTTCCGAGGCTATTTTTTTATAAAGTTCGCTTGCCGCTTTATCTGTAAATGTAATTGCAGCAATATTTCTTAGAGATATATTTTCTTCCCGGATAATTTTCAAGAACCTTTTGGAAAGTACAAAGGTTTTCCCTGAACCGGCATTCGCCGTCAGTGAAATATGATTTTTAAAGTTTAGGGCTTTTTCTTGGTGCGGTGTTAAATAAGTCATTACACCTGAACTTTTTATTGATTATTCTTGTCAAGTTTTGGAATTAATATTTTAAATGCGGCTCCGGCTGACGCATTATCTGCCAGCGTTATTGAACCGTTTATTCCTTCGATGAATCTTTTAGCCAGCTTTAATCCGATTCCCATACCTTTTGTTTTAGTAGTGAAATTAGACTCAAAGATTTTATCTTTAATATTCTCAGAAATGCCTTTGCCGTTATCATTAATATAAATTATATATGAATTATTCTCCGAATCAACTTCGATTTCTACTTTTGTAGCTCCTGCTTGGATTGAATTTCGAATTAAATTAATAAACAGTCTTCTCATTTGTCCTTCATCAGCTTCAATATATGCATTAGTAATTTTGGTTTTTAATTCAATCTTAATTTGTTCATCTGTAAAAAGATTTATTGTATCATAAATACTTTTCAGCAGATCAATATTTTCAAGCTTAAAATTAGGCATTCTGGCAAACCTTGAAAACTCGGATGCAATTAGACTTAGGTTCTCAATTTGGTTTAAGATCGTAGATGATACTTTTTCAAAAATGGAATCAAAATTTTTATTTTTATCTTTGTATGATACTACTAATTGTTGAACTGCCAGCTTCATTGGGGTTAAAGGATTCTTAATTTCATGAGCGACTTGTTTTGCCATTTCTTTCCAAGCATTTTCTCTCTCAAGCTCCGCCAGTTCATTCTGATTCTTTTGTAATTCTTTAGTCATCGAATTAAAGCCGTTTAATAAATCTCTTAATTCTCCTTTTGCATTATTTTTTAACTCCACACTTAAATCACCCTGGGCAACTGATTCCGTAGCTTTGGTTAATTTTCGGATAGGAAGCGATATTTTATTTGCCAGAAATGCACTAAGCAATATCATCATTAAAGTTGTAAATGAAAAAACACCGAATAAAAATACGTCTACGCTTAAAACCGAAAAGGATAATTTGACTTTATTGAATGCATCGTTTACGCCTATTATAAGCGGCCTGCCGTCAATTATTATTTTTTTATAAAATGAATCATAATAAAAGTTATCAATGCTTTCTTCATTTAAGTATTCCCGGTAACTTAAATAGTTTACTTGGTAATTAACTTCCGGATTCAACTTCTCAGTAAATAAGCCTATATTATAGTATTGGGCTTTAGAATTATAAATTAAATTTGTTCCATCGTAGATTGCAAATGAAATTCCAAGATCTTTTCCGGTATTGCTAAAAGCTTTTTCAAATCCATCATAACCAGTCTCTTTTAATTCTTCCTTAATACCTCTTTCCACATAATTTGTTCTTTCATTAAGCTCATCAAAAATTGCGCTCTGACTTCGCTGCTGCACATTCTGTCTATTATAGACAGCAAGAATTATTATTGGGATTATTGAGACCAGTAAAAATGCAATTAGTAATTGAAGACGGAAACTGTACTTTAAATATTTTAATCTAAATGCTAATAAAATTAACATTAGTAATACAATGAAAATGCTATGAACTAAGAATATTTTGAAAAAATTAAACAAATCCCATGTTAGTCGTTTTTCTCTCGTTAATACTACTGTAATTACGGGTACATTATCTTGAAATGATTTCAATAAATACCCGTAATAATCTACATCATTTAAAGATAATTCGGTCCATGCTTCGTTGTCTAGTTGATAATTTGTCTTTAGAATTAGTTTTATCTGGTCTCTCGAAGGATAAATATCACCATAAACATTAGTGAGTTTTGAATTCGTGAATTCAAAAATCTTTAGACGTCTTATATCAAGAACGGAGTTAATGATATTCATTTTTGATTCAAGAAAATCGGGTATGTTATTTGAGCCGAGATTTTGAATATCAAAACCAATAGAAGCAGAGACATAGCCAAGCTTTATATCTCGATCATATATAGGGACAATACCGGTAAAAATTTTTTCCGAAGAGTCGTTTAACTGATATGTCTCAATAATCTTTGGATTGCGTCCCTCATATTCTGCAAATTGTTTTAGTATCTTGTCTCCTAACTCAACACCTCCGTTAAACTCTCCAACCTGGTTTTGATTTTTATCCCAAATTCTAACAGAAGAGATTAATGATTCCCTTTGCAATGAACTGTTAGCCCAAATTTTAAAAGCTTCTGCATCATAGTTGGAGTTATAGTCATAGAAATCAGTTACTAATTGAGGATTATTTGCGGCATTTTCCAAAGTTTCTTCCAACAAAAATTGCAAAAGATTATTGTTAGGTCTGTTTATTTCCAGGGCTGTTGTTTTAAGAGATTCTTTTTCAAGTTGAAGATTAAAATAGTTTAATAGAGATACGGAAATTACGGAGGCTATAATTGTAATGAACACATAATTAAACTCATTCCTAACTTTGCCAAAATATATTTGATATATAAGCGCAAATATTAAGCTAATAAATATTAAGCTCAGTATAGGTGTAATTAAGGATTCATTTTGAAGATGAATAAACAAAATTCCAATAAATTGAAAGAAGATAAATAAGCCGCTGAAAATGTATTTTAAAGTTCTTTCATTTTCTTTAGGCAAAAAGGAAACTAAGATCAGAATCAAGCTGCACAAAAATAAAAGTACCGAAACTCCCAGCATTAGTAAATTCAAATTCATAGCTAAAGAAGGGAGATTGGGTATGAGGTTGGGTTCTTTAAAATATCTTAAAGTTGAATCAAAAATAATACTTTTAACCGATGCACCGAATCCCCTTATCGTTAAAAGAAATAAAAAAGCAAAAGGCAGCAGTAATAATGAAAATAAGAATAGGTGTTTTGTCTTCTTTTCATTTGATTTACGCATATAATCAATTAAATATTGGAATCCCTTAATACATATAATCAAGGTAAAGAGAACAGTAACAAAAAATTCGATCGGTGATTTAACAATACCGTTTCCAAAAGTGGATGAAAAGTATGCAGGATCAACTAATGCACCATAAAAGAAGTTCGATGGAAATCCTATATAGTATAAAAGTATTCTAAACAAAATACAATAAACGGCAAAAACAAGGATCTTCAATATTGTTTTAAAAGATTTAAATTCTTTTCTGAATCCGAAAGCTATAAATAAATAAGCAAGCAAGGCTAACACCACTTGAATCTGAGATATTATTTGATATATAGAATTGATAGCTGAATTTAGTGTAGGTTTTAAGAAAGTTATCAGCCCGATTTTATTCCCTTGTTTATTAACTAATTCAAAAGAATACTTTCTTCCGTCCCTTGAACGTTCCGCAAAAGGCGTATAGGAAACTTCAAATTGAGTAAGAAATATGTTAGATATTTCTTTTGTAAAATTTATATCCCTGAAATAAATATTTTGAAGTGAATAATGCTTTTCAAACGGAACACTGACGACAAAGTAAAATATATCGTTTTCAGATTGTACGGTATCGGTAATTGTCAGATATGTAATTAACGGCGAATTATAAAAATGAATTTGACCGGCAGGAAATGCTAAAGGCAGAATATCATTTTGTGAGATTGCAATTTGAGAACTCCAGGCAATTAGTCTTCCGTTTGGTGCGAGCACTTCAATTGAATTTCCTTTAAAGTCCTCATTGTTTACAACCCTTATTAATGCACCGTAAGAATTATTTTGAGGATTTAATACCCTTCTAAGTCTATTTTTTAAAACGGCTGCTGTTGAATTTAGATTATTCTCTTTTTTTTGAAAAAGCGCCGTAACTGAATTTTGAATATTCAGAATTTTTTGAGATAGTTCATTGTTCCAATTATTCTCTTCATACCGCATCCATACCGGGGTTATTATTCCCGATAAAAAAATTAAGAGTAAAATAAAAAAGACGATAGCAAAATATTTCCTATCGCCTTTTAGCTTTTTTAATATTTTTGAAAGCATTAATTAATTGTCAATTGTGTTATTTTCCATTTCTTACCGGCTCGCTTAATAGACACATAAACTTGTGCCGATTCTCTCTTTTCATTGAAAATAAAGTTATACAATCCTGTTGCAAATACATTATCTTCACCGTTCTTAATGCTATTGAATTTGAAATCTACAACACGATAAATTTTAAAAAAATCTTCCAGTACATAATAAGCCTGATTTGAGCTATAATAACCGCTGATTCCGTTTGTAAGACTTAAGTACATTTGAGAACTGAAATAATCAGAAAGCCTTTCCACACTGCCGGCAGCAATACTGCTTTCAATTTTATCAAAAGCCGCCTGTGCGGGCTCTTCAATGACCAGATTATTAATGTCTTTATAATGTTTTGTTTGCAGAGTTCTGCTAAATGTACTAAAAGAACCAAACAATAAGAGAAGGAATAATATTTTCGAATATCTATTCATAATAAATATAAAACTAATTTAACTAATTATTATTCCTAAATCTATTATTTACTTGAATATTAATCATTTGTAAAAAATAAATACTCCTTGAATCAATGGTTTATTGCTTTACTTTTATTATGCCTACTTCTTGTATTAGGAACATTTGATATCTTTAACTGAGTATTACCCTTAACTGTTTGAAATGCCCAATCGAAAAACATTCTGTCGCTTGTTATGCTGCTGACTCTAATCTTACCGTAAAAATTATCAAATGTATGTATAACATAAGTATGACCCGGAATAGCAACTGCATCGTGGGTCGGCGACCAGCCCGAACTAGGAGCATAAGGGATATCATATATATCAGTCGTACGTCCCATATCTTCAATGTCCGTTGGCCCGTATACATTTATGTATGGAGTACCGTTGTAAATTTCAAAATAAAAATCGGTGGTATCACTATTGTAAGGTACAATCGTGTAAGAGTAAAACGAAAAACCGGCCTGGTTTGGATATTGGTTATAATCAAATACATTTTCATTATATCCTTCCGGTCTGGGTGTAGCACTAACATCTTCATGGCTCAAATCACTCTCATTTCCGTTGTAATCGTAAGCAGTTACAGCATAATAATAAGTATTTCCGTTGCTGGCACCATAATCCGTATAATAAGTATTTTGCGTCGTACCTATTAAAGTGTATTTACCATTGTAACTATAAGAATAATAAACATTATATCCTTCTACATCTCTTTCCGGATTAGCATTCCATGATAAGTCTACTTGGTTATCTCCATTTACAACATAAAGTCCGGTCGGAGGAGAGGGAGGTTGGTTGTCAATTCTAGAAATATCGTTTTTATTACAAGATTCTAATAAAAATATTGTTAATAACGGAATTATGTAAATAAATAATTTTTTCATTTTAAACACCTATAAAATATATACCTGCTCTAATGACCAAAATTAATGCCAACTAATAATCTACATTAAAACTTATTAATTGGGTAGTTATGCATTTTCTGTACTAAATCGTGGACAGGATAAACTATTTTAGTAGATATGAAATTTTATAGATTAATGAATTTGTCCTGATAAAACATTTTCTTTTTATTAATGACAGCTACCGACTTACCTGTTAATAACCTTTTATCAAAGGGTGAATTTTTTGATTTGCTCTTTGAATGGTTTAAATCTACCGTCCAAATTTCATTTAAATCTAAAATTGTAAAATTCGCTTCGGTCCCTTCGGTAAAAACTGGAACCGGCAAATTTAAAATCTTCCTTGGATTTATCGACATTTTTTCAATCAACTCTTCAAGAGTTAATATTTTTTTATGAAATAATTCCGATAACGCAAGTCCTACTTCAGTTTCAAGACCTATTATGCCATTTGGCGCATTTTCAAATTCCGCTTCTTTTTCTTCTAAAGAGTGAGGTGCATGATCACTTACGATGCAATCTATGGTTCCATCTTTTAATCCATATAAAACTTCTTCTACATCTATATTTGTTCTTAAAGGCGGATTCATCTTGGTATTAGTATCGTAGGTTTTAACAGCATCATCATTTAAACTGAAGTGATGCGGAGTTGCTTCCGCAGTAACATTCAGGTTTCTTTTTTTAGCTTCTCTAACCATTTCAACAGCTCTTTTTGTGCTAATATGAGCAATGTGGATTTTCCCGCCGATATATTCGGAAACTATTATATCACGCATTACTATTAAATCTTCGGCGATTGAAGGGATAGGCGGTAATCCCAGCATTGTAGAGTTTATCCCTTCATTCATTGCGCCGCCTGCAAGTGATTCATCTTCACAATGTTCGATTATCGGAAGATTGAACATTTTTGAATATTCCAGGGTTCTTTTTAATATTCCTGCAGTTTTTATTGCAACACCGTCATCGGAAAAACCGACTGCACCAGCTTCATAAAGTTCAGCCATCGGCGATATTACTTCTCCTTTTCTTCCTAGTGTAGCCGCTGCAATTACATGCACATCAACTAAATGATTTAATGCCTGTTTACGGATAAATTCTACAACCTCAGCCGAATCAATTGCCGGTTCGGTATTAGGCATGCAGGCAATTTCCGTAAAGCCTCCGTTAGCGGCTGCATTGCAGCCGGTGATGATTGTTTCTTCATCTTCCCTTCCAGGTTCTCTTAAATGAACATGCATATCAAAAAATCCCGGAGTAATTATCTTTTCAGTAAAATCATAAACTTCAGTTTCCTTTATCTCGTCTTTATTCAACTTCCCGATCTTTGAAATAACTCCGTCGGTTAAAAGTATATCTACATTTTTTTCGTTTAATTTTTGACCAGGATGTATAATATTTATGTTCTTTAATAAAATTTTCATATTTATTCCAAATTATTTAAGTGTACCAAGAAGATAAAGAACGGCCATTCTTACCGCAACACCGTTTGTAACCTGCCGTAAAATTATTTGATTTAAACCGTCGGCTACACCTGATGAAAGTTCAACACCCCGGTTTATTGGTCCGGGATGAAGAATAAGAATATCCTTACCGTTTTTTTCAAGTCTTTCTTCAGTAATCCCAAAATACTTTGCATATTCTCTAATTGAAGGGAAATATTCTCTTGCTTTTCTTTCCAATTGGATCCTAAGTACATTTAAAACATCATTTTCCTGTATCGCTTCATCAATATTATGTATCACTTTTACGCCCAGATCTTCAATATATCTTGGAATCATTGTAAGCGGACCGCACACTGAAATTTCCGCACCCATTGTTCGAAGCCCGTATATATTTGATAATGCAACTCTGCTGTGTGCTATATCTCCTACAATACAAACCTTAAGGCCTTCAATTTTTCGCAGTTTTTCCCTTATCGAATACATATCAAGTAAACCCTGCGTTGGGTGTTCGTGTGTACCATCGCCGGCGTTTATGATATTAGCATCGCAAATTTGAGTTAAAAACAGAGGTGAACCGGCAGCGGAATGCCGGACTACTACCATATCGACTTTCATTGCTTCTATGTTTCTTATAGTATCTTTAAAAGATTCACCTTTGCTGACACTACTTGACGAAACTGCAAAATTAACTGAATCTGCCGATAACCTCTTTTCGGCAAGTTCAAATGATATTCTTGTTCTAGTTGAGTTTTCGTAAAATAAATTAACGATAGTTTTCCCCTGCAGTGTAGGAACTTTCTTGATCGGTCTTTCCAAAACTTCTCTAAAAGTTGTGGCAGTATCCAAAATTAATTGGATATCTTCTTTAGGTACTCCTTCCAATCCCAATAAGTGTCTGCTTTTTAATGGCATAAAAAATTTCCAACTAATATTTTATTCTTTAACATCAATTAAATAGATGGCATCTTCACCGTCAATTTCTGTCATTTTAACTTTAATTTCCTCATCAATGGAAGTGGGAATATTTTTACCGACATAATCTGCTTTAATAGGTAATTCACGATGCCCGCGGTCTACAAGTACAAATAATTGAATTGTATTTGGCCTTCCCAAATCCATAATAGCGTTTAATGCCGAACGAACTGTTCTTCCTGTATATAAAACATCATCGATAAGTATTATATTTTTTTCGTTTATATCGAATGTAATATTGGAAACCGAAACTTCAGGTTGTTTTAACCGTGTGCGAAAATCATCTCTATAAAGTGTAACATCAAGAACTCCTAATGGAAGTTCAATATCTTCAATTTCATTAATTTTGGAGAAAATTCTATTAGCAAGAAACTCGCCTCTGGTTCTCATTCCCATTAAGATTAAATTTTCCGTGCCTTTATTGCGTTCCAAAATTTCATGGGCTATTCTGGTTATAATTCTATTCAGCCCTTCGCTGTCTACTATTTTTGATTTAATCTGCATATACAAAAAATCCTCCTTGGCTTTATGCCGCAGAGGTTATTTTATTTTAATTTTATATTTATTTTATTCATCCTTTTCCATCTCACCGGACAGAGTTAAAGGTTATCATTAGTTAGGCAAACTTAAAACAAACATTCTAAAAAGTAAAGAGAGGGACAAATAATTAATTAGAAAAATTTTAAAAGGTTAAAGTTAATTGGTATTGGTATTATCTGAACATTGCTTTAATACTGCCCCAGGTGCTTTTTATTCCTGAAATACCATTGGGGATAAGTAACTTTTCATTTGAAGAACACACAATATAACTCTGGTTATCAATATCAACCAATAAAATTTGATAGGAATAACTTATACCTGTAGTTTTATAAATTGATCTATCCTGATATTGGTATGTATGGGTTGAATTAACCGGAACCGTTGCTATGTTAACAAAATCAGTTTGGGAAGTTTTTCTTTCAACAATAAACTGCATTGTGGATGTTTCTCCATTTGCTGTCCACGATAAGTCTGCATTATCATTATCTTGAGATATGTTAAAATTATATATGGTTGCAGATCCCGCATAAACAACTGCAACTATAAACAAAAATAAGCTAGCTTTTAAAATCAGCCTTTTTTTCATGCCTAAAATATATTTTTCTTCCCCTGCAATGTCAAGCATTACAAGAAAAAAACATTATTAATTTTTTATAATTAATAAAAGGTTCTTTTTTAAATCAAATTTGCCATTTACCAAAACGGAATTTTATAAAAATAACGACAGAATATAATATTATATAAACAGGTAAGGCCGCCCATGCCCAAATTAATCCAAGTTTAAAATAAACACCTAACAAATACGCAAGCGGAACGAAAATTAGTAAATTTGTAATTACTTCCGACAGCATAACAAAAAACGTTTTCCCGGCAGCCTGTAATCCATTAGCCAGTACTACTCCTGTTGCATAAAATATCTGTGCAAAACCTGCTATTCGTAATGCGGGTTCTGCTACTGAGATTATTGATTTGTTTGTCGTTATAATCAATAAAACATACTGCGGTATAGTAATAAAAATAATTCCTAAAACAATAGTATAGTATGTAGCTATCTTTGCAGTTTCAAAACCATAAATCTTTGCCAGATCAAATTTCTTCGATCCTATATGATTGCC
>JBJKQE010000089.1:0-2962 GCA_046705645.1 Ignavibacteriaceae bacterium
GGTTCCTGTATCTGTGGATATAGAAGCCGGATATGGAAATAATATAAATGAAATAATTGATTCCGTTAAAAAAATAATTGCAACAGGAATTGTCGGAATAAACATTGAAGACAGTATTGAGTTAAGCGCGAAATTAATCGACGAGACGGAATTTTGTGAAAGGATATCGGCAATTCGTGAATTATCGGATTCACTTGGCTTTCATTTAGTAATTAATGCAAGGACTGACTCATTTTATGTTTCGTCAGGTTCACCTCAGGAAAAATTATCCGAATCGATTAAGCGCGGAAATAAATACCGTGAAGCCGGTGCAGACTGCATATTCGTACAGCCCGTCTGGGAAAAAGAAATGATTTCAACTTTGGTTAAGGAAATTAATGCCCCGATTAATATTCTTGCAAATCCTACAATCGGAGCAGGAATAACTCCATCAATAAGAGAACTTCAGGATTTAGGAGTTGCCCGCGTAAGTCTTGGTTCAAGTCTGATGAAAGCCACTTTAGCTTTAATTAAAAAAGCTGCCGACGAACTGAATGAAAAAGGAACTTACAATATTATATTAGATACATTAACACCGCTTCCCGATGCTGCAGCGGCTTATAAAATGGCAATTGGGCAGAATAAATAAACTGCTTGCACCTAATGCAGACTGCAAATCAATAAAATTATAAATAGAGAACTAATCTAACTGTTGTGTTTAAATATAATATTGGTAAAATTTAGTTGTAATGTCTGATCTTTAAATAGTTTTATAAAAGGAAACATGACATATGACTAAAACCGATAATGATGCCGGCTTAATTATTTCATACTTAACGATGAGAAGAATTATTGGCATTCTGGGAATCGGATTACCAATAATTGTAGTTTTAGGCGGCTTTATCCAGAATGGGTTTATACTTGGTACATCTATCAGCAGCTATTATTATACTAATATGCGGGATTTTTTTGTAGGGGTTTTGAGTTGTGTCGGGCTTTTCCTCATATCATATAAAGGTTATGAACGTATTGATCACATTACAAGTGATATAAGCGGAATTTTAGCCCTGGGAATTGCAATCTTTCCAACCTCAACCACCAGCTATGGAATTAATAAAGTAGGAATATTTCAATTAAATAATAATATATCACTTTATTTTCACCTGACATTCGCTACCTTGTTCTTCTTATCATTAGCATTCATTTCTATTTTCCTTTTTACGAAGCATGAAGGCAGCATGTTAACAAAAGAAAAAAAGAAAAGAAATTTAGTTTATATTGTTTGCGGATGTATAATATTGTTTTCAATTTTATGTCTCATCGTCTACACGTTAGTTTTGCAAGATACATTTATTGCAGCTCTTAAACCCGTACTCGTTTTTGAAACACTGTCATTGATTTCATTCGGTGCTTCTTGGCTCGTAAAAGGTGAAACGCTTTTTAAAGATAAAGAGGAGTTTGAATAAAGAATGCTTAACTAAAATTGTTCATAATTACTTTCCTAAAATTTCATTTAAAGCGAAGGAATAATCCATAAATGAAGCGCTGATTTTGGGCAAGTACAGGGCAAAACCAGGTTGATCGTAAGTTGATCGTAAACAGTTGCATTAACCCGCTAAATAAAATATTAAAATTTCCGTTCATATTTATAATAAAAATATTACCTTCTTAAGTTCTAGAAAGTAAGTTGAAAATTAACAAATAATAGTATAAGTTTATACTTAACAAATACTTAAGAATATTAGAATTTAGTATTTTTAAGTTAATTATAATTCGCCTCCTAAACTCTTAAAGTGGAGAGATATATACTACTTGATCGACACAAGGATTAAAGAAATTTCCTGAAAAGTTGTCTTTAATTCTCCTTCAAAAAAATGAAATATCTTTTTTTTTAATGTCCTTTGTAAATAAAAAAGGAAGACGTGTATTTATGCGGTTAAATCATAAGCTTTTTTGAACTGAAAAAAAGTAATGAATTGACAGTCGATATTCTTTATATAAAAGGGAGTAGGATAAAATATCTTATACAAAATTGAATAAATCTCAGTCTATATACCTGTTAAAAAAAGTACAATTAATAATATTATTTGTCCTTTTGTTTTCTTTTTGCGAGGCTGTTCCGCTTATTCACTTATATCAGGCAAAAGTTACATTAATCAATTCGCATAGCGATACCATTGTTCACGAAAATTATTTTGTTGAAAACGAAAAATGGTGCAAAGCATTTAAATCTCTTTTACAAAAGTACACTCCCTTATTACTAAACTCTGTAAATAAATATATAAGTTCGACTAAAGATTATTTTTCAATTGATTCAAATGATTCCACCGAAGAAAATGATTGCATCTGGATGCTTTCAGCAGCCAGACACAACAGACGCATTTACAGGGTTAAATACCCCTCCAGGGAAAAAGTTGAGAAGAAAAATTTTTTACAAACCCTTAAGTATACAAATACAAGTTATATATTTAATACGTTCACTTCTTACAGCAGCATAGCTAATTCAAATCTAAAAGTACATCCGCCGCCTTGGCTAACCCCACTCTATCGTTTTGCTTGAGTTATATAAACAGAATACTTAGAATTTATTCAAATATCGAAACAATACAAGTTTTTCAATAATACCGGATTCGGTAACGGTTATTAAAAGAAATTATTCTAAAGATAAATTCTTTTAGAGTGATAGTTATCTACGGGAAGAAACAAAATAGAAATATTGAAAGGATAAAAAATGAAGAGGTTTTTCCATATCGTAATTATTGTGTTATGCTTAATCTATTCCAATGTAAATGCACAATGGGTTCAAACAAGCGGAGCAGACGGCAATGATATAACCGGCTTTGGTGTAAATGAAACCGGTTTATTTGCCTCATGTGTTGCCCGCTATGATAGTGCCGGTGTTATTTTCTCTAATGATTTCGGCAATAATTGGTCCGACGTAAATACCGGTTTACCAGCAAGACAGATTGACGTTCTTTTTTCA
>JBJKQE010000090.1:0-11988 GCA_046705645.1 Ignavibacteriaceae bacterium
CAAAGAGTTCCTGCAACAGAAGCAAATGGAAGAGTTCATACATCTGCTGCTTCGGTTGCGGTATTACCTGAAGCTGAAGACGTCCAGATTGATATAAATCCTAATGATCTTCGAATAGATATTTTTAGATCGGGCGGAGCCGGAGGACAAAACGTAAATAAAGTTGAAACCGCTGTTAGAATTACCCACTTACCAACCGGTTTGGTTGTACAATGTCAGGATGAAAGGTCTCAACTTAAAAACAGGCAGAAAGCTATGAAGGTTTTACGCGCCCGTCTTTATGATGCAAAATTAAAAGAACAGAATGCAGAGATTTCAGCACAAAGAAAATCCATGGTTAGAAGCGGAGATAGAAGCGATAAAATTCGGACCTACAATTATCCTCAAAATAGAATTACAGACCACAGAATAGGACTAACCTTATATAACCTTGCTAATATTATGGAAGGTGATCTTTTCGAACTGATTGAGCAAATTAAATTAGCCGATAGAACAGAAAAACTTCAAGCAAGTTCGGATATTTAATTATCGTATGTAATAATTGATTATATAGTTTTTATTGTCATTAAACTAATATCATCTTCAAACTTTCCGTTTGTATAAGAGATAAATTCCTGTTTTATTTTATTAAGCGGATCTATTTGAGGAGTAATAGTATCGATTACTTCATTTAATTTTGTTTTACCAAATTGTTCACCTTCGGTATTCCTTGATTCGATGATCCCGTCGGTTAGCATAAAAATGAAATCGTTTGGATGAAGATTTAAACTTATATCTTTATAATTGCCGTCAAAAGCATATCCAAGCAATAACCCGGAAGAACTAATTCTTTCAAAAATATTGTTATCCGGACTTTTATATATTATCGGTAAATCTCCGGCACCTGCATATTTTAATACTTTGGTTTGTCTATTTATTATTACGATTGATAATGTAGTAAACACTTCAGATACTTTAGCATCCTGGTATACAGACCTATTCACCTGCTGCAATATTTCGCTCGGAGAAAATTCTTTAGCTGTTTGAAGTACGACACGAATAGCGCTTCTAACATAACCGGCATAAGCAAAAGCGAAATACCAGGCGCCCCATCTTTTTCCCATAACATCACCCAGAATTACGGCTAGATTATCTTCATCAAGAGAAAAATAGTCTATAAAATCACCGCCCGGAATTCCATGAAACGGCTGGTGCCAAAGTTTGATTTCAAAACCATCAAAACTTGGGTTGGTATCCGGAACAACTTTAACTCTCAATGAATCGGCTGCCTGATGAAGTTCAGTAACAACTTTTTGTCTTTCTTTACCCAAGCTTTTAATTATTGCGCTTACTTTTGCTACCACTACTCTTGGGCCTGCAGTTTTAAGTACATAGTCGGTAATGCCTAAATCATATCCATCGAGGATATCATCTTCTTCTCCCTTTGAAGTTAGAAAAATAAAAGGAATTGATTTTAAATCATTATTTGTCAAAAGCATTTTCCTAAATTGGAAACCATCAATTCCGGGCATCATAATATCTGAGATAATAATATCCGGGATGGAAATTTTTGCCTGCTTTATTCCTTGTTCGGCGCTGTCTGCAATATCACATTCAAATCCCGACTTTTTTAAATTATATTGGAATAATTTAGCAAGTGATAAATCATCATCGACAAGTAAAATTTTTGTAGTTTGCGGTTTAAAGCTTTCTTCGAGATTCTTTTTAGTTCCGTAAATCTTATAAATCTCGGATCTTTTAATTAGAGTTTTAACTTTAAGCAAAAGTTCGTTAATGTCAAAAGGCTTGGTTATTATATCGTCACCTCCGACTTCTAAAGCTTTGGATTTATCCTCCTTACTAGTCTTAGCAGTTACAAAAACAAACGGCAGTGCTTTATAATTTTCATCTTCCCTAACCTTTTTACAAAATGCAAATCCGTCCATTTCTTCCATAGTAACATCACATAATACCAAATCTACATTTTCATTCTTTAGTTTATCAAAAGCTTTTGCAGGACCTTCGGCTTCAATTACTTCATAATCATTCCTTTTAAGATGATGACTGATAAGCTTTCTAACCGTAATATCATCATCAACTATCAAAACAGATTTATTTTCATCAGTAGTCATAATTTGCTGTAATATTTTCTATAATTCTAACATGGAAAGTAAAAAAATAAATTCGGAGGGACAAGTTCCAAAAAATTGCGAAAGGCAATATATATACATTTTAATGTATCTCTTAGGTTTTGTATACTGTTCCAACAGATTTCAATTGCTAAAACTTTTAATGGCCTCTTCTTTAGTTTTATAAGCTTCAAATACTCTGTACATTCTTGTCAATTCAAACATTGAATGTACTGCCGGCTGAAAACCTACTAATCGAAGATCTCCTCCAATATTAGAAATCTTTTTCAATGTTACAACCAGCGCACCTAAAAAAGTAGAGTCTATAAATTCGCAGTCGGAGAGATCTACTATAATTTTTCTAGATCCCATTTCAATATCCTGGGAAAGAGTTTGTTTAAACTCCTCCGCTTCTTTTAAAGTTGCTCTGGTAAGATTTACAGTCTCCACAACAATATCTTCATGTGTTTCTCTTAAAAAGTCCATATCTCAGACCTAATTATTATTGTTAAATAAATTTTACTCAATCGACCTGTTTTCAATTTTATATTTTTCCATTAATCTATAGATAGTTGCTCTCCCCAGTTGTAATTTTTTTGCAGCTTCTACGATATTTCCGTTTGTTACTTTTAAAGCATGTCTTATAGATTCTTCTTTTAATTTTTCAAAGGGGACAATATTCTCATCGCTAAATAAAGAAACACCTGAATCGGTATTCATAGACGGTTCGGATGCTTTAATGTGCGCCGGTAAATCATCAACATCAATTGCATCCTTTTCGGCAATTATTAAACACCTCTCAATTGTATTTTCCATTTCACGGATATTTCCCGGCCAAGTATAATCATAAATTAATTTATAAGCTTTCTTGGAAAATCCTTTAATATTTTTATTTAATTTCTTATTGAAAAACTCCAAGAAATGCTGTGCTAAAACTAGGATGTCTCCCTTTCGCTGTCTTAAGGGCGGTATAATAATCGGGAACGAATTCAACCTGTAAAATAAATCTTCTCTAAATTCTTTTTCTTCAACCGCATGTTTTAAATCTCTATTTGTAGCCGAAATTATTCTAACATCGGTTTTTATCAGTTCCGTACCGCCGACTCTTTCAAACTCTTTTTCCTGTATAACCCGCAAAAGCTTTGCTTGAAGAAGCATTTCAAGCTCACCGACTTCATCGAGGAAAAGAGTTCCGCCGTTAGCCAATTCAAATTTGCCTAGCTTTCGTTGATGCGCACCGGTAAAAGAACCTTTTTCATGACCAAAAAGTTCGCTTTCCAATAATTCCCTTGGAATAGATGCACAATTCACTACTATAAAGGGTTTATCTTTTCTTTTACCGTTATAATGAATTGCTCTAGCAATTAGTTCTTTCCCCGTGCCGCTTTCACCATATATTAATACGGTTATGTCGTTATCTAAAACTTTATTTACCAGCCTGAATACATCCTGCATCTTGCCGTCTGCGGAAATTATATTACTAAAGCTGTACTCTTTTTTTACATTTTCTTTAAGATTTTCCAGTTCTTTTGTAAGATCATAACCTTTTATGGCATTTTTAATTGCAGGTTCAAGTTTAGGAATATCGATAGGCTTTGGGAAATAATCAAACGCACCGAATTTTAAGGAATCTACAGCTACTTCTACACTTCCTTGCGCAGAAAGAATTATAACCGGCAAATTGCTGTCATGTTGTTTAACTCTCTTAAGAATTTCCAATCCGTCCATTCCGGGAAGCATAATATCGAGCAAAATTAAATCAGGTTTGGCAGATATTCTGCGAAGAAGGTCCTCCCCATTAGAAAAAACTTCAACATCATATTTCCATTTATCCTTAACCCAGTAAGAAAGCAATTTTGATATTGCTTGTTCATCATCTACAATAAAAACTAATTTATTCACTAAGCGTCCTCATTTTAATTTATTTAAAATTAACGCGGTAATTTTATAATAACAGTAGTTCCTTTGTTAACTCCACTTTGTATAGAAATAAATCCTTTATGTAAATCTACAATTTGTTTAGCAAAAACCAAGCCTAAACCTGTTCCGGGTATTTCGGTACCGGGTCGGCTTACCTTGTAAAATTTTTGGAAAATATATGGTAAATCTTTCTCAGGAATACCGATACCGGTATCAATAATGGAAATTTCAAATTCTTTATATAAACTCTGAGCTAACACCGTTATATGCCCATTTATATTCGTAAATTTTACCGCATTGTTGAGTATTCCATTTATAACCCGTGAAATTTTTTCCTTATCTGCCTTTAAAATAATATTTTCTGTCGGAAGTTCCTTAGTTAAAGTGATATTTTTCTCATTGATAAATTTTTGATTTGTCTCTAGAATTTCGTTTAATAGTTCAATAATGTCAAATTCGATCTTGTTTATTTCAATTTCCCCGCTTTCAATTCTGGAAATATCCAGCACCTCGTTTATTAATTTAGCCAGCCTTTTGCCTTCATTAAGGATGATTACGTTAAACTCATTTTTCATTTCGGCGGGCATATTAGGATCGGAAGCAATGGTTTCAGAAAATCCGATTATTGACGCTAAAGGAGTTCTTAATTCGTGTGAGATATTTGATACAAACTCACTTTTCATCCTGTTTAATTCAGACAGAATTGATTTTTGTCTTTGCGATCTTTGTCTTTCAAGAGTAATTATTCTTTCATCTTCTATTTGTTTTGAATTAAGCTCATGTATTTTATTCTCTAATATTTTAATTTCGGAAATATTTTTACCTACTCCTAAAATACCGCAGATTTGCCCGTTCTTTCTTAAAGATCTACCGCTGATTTCAAACGTAACTTCATTGCCGAACTTACTTATTAAGGTAGTCTCGAATAATTGCAGCTTATCGGTTTCAATTATTTTTTGCATAGAACCGGCAAAAGACTCTTTGTCCCTTGATGAAACAAGTTCCATTAAATGCTGGCCTATCAGTTCATTTGCATCAAAATCAAGAGAAGCGGCACCAAAATCATTTACCTTAATAAAACAACCATTCTGATCCAGAACAAAAATAAAATCTTCCGAAGCTTCTAAAATTATATCAAAAAATTTATCAATATTATTTTTCAGGAACTCGCTTTGATCATGTTTAGATTTTTTGCTTGCTTGTTTATTTAAATCTCCGAATAATTGTAAATTATTCAATTGATCGCTTAACACATTAATAGCAGGATAAATCGATTTTAACCTTGCCTGATTATAGTTGTCCTGATTATTAGAAAAAAGGAATAAATAGTATACTTCATTTCTTATATCGTCGGAAAAAATATTTTTAACAAATACTGAATTCCACATAAATTTTACCGACAATTCTTTAAAAGTTTTTAATTTTTCTAATTTTTGAGAAATAGTTTTTTCTTCTAAATTTAATTTTCTAAACTCAGTATTAAAGGAATTATACGCAGTGCCCGGCTGACCAAATGAGTATATAATTTCGTGATTAATAGTATCTGCTTTTAATATATAACCAGATGAGCTTTGACTCATTTTCCCTATTATTTCCAAAGTATTCTTAAAAATTTCAATCATTAGTCATTTATTACATAAAATAAGGAGATGTTAATTCTATTAAAAAATTTACTAAAAAATATCCACCTGCCTTTTTATTCAGTTTTTCAAAATGAAACATCTAAATATAATAAGATTATGGTTTATAAAAATCATAATTTTATAAAGATACACAATAATTATTCTCAATTGTAATTTATGTTAGTATAATTTTTACTCATTAAACTATTTAAAAATCCATTTTCAAAACAATTTAAAAATCAACTACAAATATTTAAGAAATATCATTATCTTTTCAATAATTATTTCAGATTGTAACTACAATCCTGTTTATAAAAAGTATTAAGCCTAAAATGGAAAAATTAAAAAAAGCGGCAAATTTAACTTTAATAGTAAATATTTTCCTTTTTATAATAAAAGCCATTGCAGGAATAATTTCTTATTCCATCGCTGTCATTTCGGATGCAATTAACTCACTAACAGACATAATTGCATCGCTTGCAATAATGTACAGCGTAAAAATTTCTCTTAAAAAACCTGACGAAGACCATCCGGTAGGTCATCACGGTGCACAGCCTATTGCAGTTTTTTTAGTTGCGTTATTCACAGGGATTGTAGGGATTAATTTAATTGAGGTTTCTGTTGAGAGAATAATTTCTCCTTATCCCATCCATATTTCTACCATAGTCTATATTATTCTTGCTGTTACAATAATTACCAAGGTAATCTTAACCAGATACCAGTCTTCAATAGGCAAATCATTTAGAAGTCCGGCTTTAAAGGCAGGTGCCGTTGATAGTCTAAATGATGTGTTGGCATCTTCGTTGTCTATTATTGGAATTGTTGGAGTTCAGCTCGGATTTCGATATCTTGACGGTATTGCCGGTATTTTAATAGCTTTGTTTGTCTTCAGGTCGGGTTATCAGATTGCAAAGGAAAATATAAATTATCTTATGGGCAAGGCTGCCGATAAAAGTTTAATTTTAGAGATAGCCAATGTTGCATTAAAAGTTGAAGGGGTTCTCGGAATTAATGAATTGAAATCTCATTATGTAGGAAATAAATTTCATATTGAAATTCATATTGATGTGGAAAAAGAAACATCAACTGAAAATTCTCACAATATCGGGAAAGAAGTTCAATCATCTATTCTAAAGCTGCCGGAAATTAACAAAGTTTACGTACACATAGATCCGGTTTAATCTTCTCTAATTTTTAACATTTTCTTTCTGCAGGGACTCATAATAGCGTTTTATTAATTCTTCATAATCCCTTGTATAACCTTCCTGTACGGCTTTATCAAGCTCATCCTTTATTTTATTTTTCCCTTTATCGGTAGTAAGATTTAATTCCGCCGGAGATTCTCTAATAACATCATTTCCGGCTTGAGATTCTCTTTCATTTTGATAATCTCTTTCATTTATAGATTTTTGTGCATCAAGAAGCCTGGATAGAATATGCTCTTGTTGTTGAACCGTCTGATTATTGAGCTGATCAGAATTCATATTTTTAACAACTTCTTCCATTTTTTTTGCAATATCATTAAGATCAGCAGGAATTGTTTTAGATTGCCCTGAATTCATTGCTTCTTTATTTAATTGTTGAAGCGATTTTCTAATTACATCTTGCTGTTGTGCTAATCTTTGAAGCTCAGCCTGCTGCTGCATTGTCAGATTACCCTTCATTGCCTGCTGCAGCATTTGTGTTAAATTATTAAGATTCATCTGTTGACCGGACATTTTCTGCAATTGCTGCATTAATGACATCATACCTCCCTGCCCTCCGCCTTTCATCATCTGTTCCATCGAGCTTTTCATTAACTCTGCTGCCTGGTTTAGTGATTCCATAGCGTTACCCTGATTTTGAGATGCCGTCATTCCATTCCGATTCTCGAGACCCTGCATGGAATTATTCATTTCTTTTTTTGCATCTCCCAGGGCTTTTCCCATTTCCGGGGTTATGGCAAAAGTTTTCTGAGAAAGAGAAGACATTTGCTGCATTATTTTATCAAGATTTCTTTCTATGTCACTCTGCTGCTGTGCATTTTGATTAAATTCCGATGAACTCGAATTCAACTGTTTGGACTGCTGCTGGAGACTTTCCTGCTGCTTCGAGAGAGTTATGAGATTATCGGTTATTTTCATCATATCGGTAAATGTCTGCATTTGATTCATCTGCTGCATCTGTTTCTGCATCTGTTCAATCTGCTGTTTCATATTGTTCATATTCTGAGAAATTTGAGATTGATTTTGCATTGCCTGCTGCATTTGATTCTGCTGAATGCTTTGAGAAGATTGCTGCGATAACTGTTGATTGTTTTGTTTTTGAAACTCTTTGCTCAATTCATTCATCTTATCTTTCGGCATATCTTTAAGCTCTTCCATTTTTTTAGAAAGATCATCAAGCTGCTTGGAATAATTTTCAAGATCTTTAGTTAAATCATTCTGCTTCTCACTTAATTTATTCTTTTCATCCGGAGAAGAAGAATTTGATTTTTTGGTTTCATTCTGTAATTCATTTTGCTGCTTTGTTATTTGATCGGTCCTTTTTAATAATTCTTCTACTTTTTGTTCTATTTGAATCCTTTTAAGAAGGTTCATAGTTCTTTCAATACTCTGTTTAAATTGATCTTCATTAAATTTAAAATTCTCCATCTGCTCCTGCGTTAACTGCCTGTTCATACTTTGAAGAATATTCTGCATTTGTTCCATTGCCTTTCGCATTTCTTCGTTCGTCATCTCGTGGAAAAGTTTTTGCAGTTCCATGTACTTCTGCAGAGTTTCTTTAGAAAGAAGATTATTCTGATTTAAGTTTTGCTGCATTTTATCTAGTTTTTTGCCGATATCGCTTACTTTATCTTGAAGTTTTTTAAATTGATTTACTGCCTGTTCAATTTTTTGCTTTTCCTGCCAGGAGATTTCTTTTTTATTCTGTTTTAATTCATTATTTATATCATTTAATTTCTGCTTTAATTCTTCAGCCTCTTTAAACGTTTCCTGCAAATCTTTTTCAGATTGGGATTGAACATCATCAGATTTAGTTAACAATTCATTCAGCGTAGGAACTCGAACGGTAAACGAAGAAGATTTGGTTGATTTGGGTCCGCTTATGTCATCATTATCAAATATTTCAAAAAAGTATGTAACAACGTCCTGTTCTGTTAATCCTAAGTCCGTTAGATTCCATATATATCTTACTTCTTCATTTGTTAAAGTTTTATTTATCGGGATTTCTATTGTTTTAAATTCTTTTTGAGGCGTTTCATATCTGGAAGAAGATAATCTATATTCTAAAAGTAATTTTGTAAATCCGTAATCGTCGGAAATTTTAACATCGAGCGGAAGTCTGTTATCAGCAGATAATGAAACATCCTGATTCGGAGCAATAATATCGATAGAAGGATAAGCATCGTATAAAGCTTTTATAGAATAATTTATTGGAGATAAATTTTGATTATCATTTTCATCGGTTAAAATTATTCTATAATTATTATCTTTTTTTACTTTAAACTTTCCTTCTGCATGAGTCCCGCTAATTTGTAAATTCTGTTTAGTTGTATCTCCGAATTCTAATCTAACATTTTTAATCATTTTAGTTGAAGAAATTTTAAGATCAACAACGCTGCCTAAAAGTGCGGTTACATTGCCATTATCTTTTTGTTCTACCTGGGCTATTTTAGAATAAGCCGGAGAAATAATATTTACATCAAGTGTTTTTACAATCGGACGGTCAATTACCTCAATAGAATAAATTTCACTTTTTAAATTCTCAGAAGAAGCATAATATTTAAATGAATTTCTAACTGCAGGAATTTCATAGTGAAAATTTCCCAAAGAATCTCCGTATAATTCCTGCATTTCAAAATTTGTTTGGTCGCTGTTTTTGACTGCCAAATAAACTTCTTTCGGTATATTTCCGTTTACCTTTACCGAAATAGTTAAGTTGTCTCCTTTGGTAATTTTCGAATTTCCGGGTTCAACATCAAAAGTAAATTTAGGCGGAGCAATAAATTCTCTATGATAATTTACCAAACGGTAAGTTGCTGCATGTAAGCCCGGTATAAAGGCAAGGATTAAAATGCAAAATGCTGAAATCCCTAAGAAGTATATAAGCAGTTCTTTTGCTTTTTTAAAACTAACGATCGAATTAAAATTTACACCTTTGGTTCTATTATATACATTTTGAAATGCAGCATCAATAAGATTATTTGAATATTTCTCACTTTTAGTTTCAGTTGAAACAAGCTGCATTGCATTTAAAAGATCATCTTTAATTGCGGGGAAATGTTTCCCAACTCTTCCGGCAGTTTTATAATAATCTGTTCTTCGGAAGATATTAAAATATTTTAGAAGCGGAACTATAACAAGACTTAAGAAAAATATAATAAATAAAATTCCAAAAACGTAAATCAATATCGTTCTAATCTCTGCAGAAAAATGTTCCAGCATTTCGAGAAATGCAAAACTTGTAAAAACAAGAATTCCAATTAATACCGAACCTTGAATACCGATAGAAACAAAAAAGGCATATTCCTTTTTAACAAACCGTTCAAGCTTGTTTAAAATTTCTTTATAATAACCTGATTCAGAACCCATATTAAAAATTCACTATAAATCTTAATGCTGCGATAGAAAAATTCTACAAAGGGAAAATTACTTTAATTATTTTAAGAATTGATTTTTATTCCCATTTAATAATTCTAAATATTTAATTTGATAAAGCCCAAATAACAAGGTTAGTCCCGAACTTTAATGCTTCCAGTCTTTTTGCCGGCGGATCACCGTGAACATCGGGATCGTCCCAGCCGTCACTCGGATTCGATTCATAAGTATAATAAACCGCTAACCTGCCGTTAACAAAAATACCAAATCCCTGAGGAGGCAGGCCGTTATGTTTATGTGTTTTCGGAACTCCATACGGGAAATCATAAAAATCATGATACATACCGAAATTAAACGGAAGCTCAACTAATTCTTTATCCGGAAAAACTTTTTTAATCTCTCTTCTAAATGATTTATCCAGTCCGTAATCATCATCGACGTATAAAAAGCCGCCGCTCTCACAGTATTTTCTTAATCTCTTTGCCTGGTCTTCCGTAAATAAAACACTGCCATGTCCGGTCATAAACAAAAATGGATAAGAAAATATTTCATCTGAATTAATATTTACAGAAGTAAATTCAGCTTTAACTTTTATATTAGTATGATCTTTTACAAAATCTAAAAGATTAGGTTCCTCTGTTTGCCCGTTATACCAGTCCCCGCCTCCGTCATATTGTAATCTGGCAATTTGAAAAGCTCCCTCATTCTGGGCTTTTACCGGCAAAGTGATAATTAATAAAAGAAAGAATAATGAAATAAAAATCTTCATAATAAATAAATTTTTGGCTCTCAATATATCTACGGTTTAAACTAATTTCAATTTAAACTTAAATCAAAAGATTTAAAATTAAACTGTAATAATTATTCACTTCATTTCAATATTATCTTAGATCTTCATATAAAGGGTGAATTATTATTCACTACTAAAATTATATTATTAACTAATTTTATTCTGCTTTTAATTCTTTTTAAGTGAGCAATGTCAACTTTTTCAAATGAATAAAATGAGACAGACAAATAAAATTTAAAATTCCGGGAATTATTTCTATTTTAGTTTAAATAAAATTAATAGGTGGGCTTATGTCTAAAAAATACTGGCTATTTAAATCTGAACCGGGTGAGTTTTCAATTGATGACTTAAAGAAAAGTAAAACTACTTATTGGGATGGAGTTAGAAATTATCAAGCAAGAAATTTTTTAAGAGATGAAATAAAAAAAGGCGACGGAGTTTTATTTTATCACAGTAACACTGATCCGAATGAGATTGCAGGTATGTGCGAAGTTGTTAAAGAAGGTTACCCGGATCATACTCAATTTGATCCAAAGAATAAACATTATTTCGCCGGAAGCAAAAAGGATAATCCCTCCTGGTTTATGGTTGATATTAAATTTGTTAAAGAATTTAATAAACATATTCCTTTACAGGAAATTAAAGAAAATCCTAAGCTTAAAAATATGAGGCTCATTCAAAAGGGAAACCGCTTATCCGTAATGCCGGTATCTAAAGATGAATGGGATGAAATAATAAAAATGGGTTCTTAGTTTCTGCAATAATTTATTAGTAAAGTACAAGCTAAGTATAAAAATAATTAAGCTGTTTGTATTTTTTAATTTTCTCCTTTTATTAAACCGGCTAAAATGAATCCCCCTAACAGCCAGGTTATTATATAATCAAGTGCAACACCAAAGCTGTAACCGGCAGGAAATAAAAACCAGTTCCATTCAATCATCGGTCCTAATAAGGCAGCAAATACTGGA